>JBGTFI010000055.1:0-4280 GCA_041747335.1 Phycisphaeraceae bacterium
TGGTAGCGCCGCACCGCCTCAATGTTCACCGCCGCCGGGGCCATTGTCTCCGGCCAGACGATCAGCCGCGGGCGCGGCGTCCGGGCCGCCGCCTCGAGCGTCAGCGCCTCGAGCTGCCCCCACATCTGCACATCCACATCCATCGTCCGCGCGTTCTTGTTGTCCTGCGGAACGTTCGTCTGCACCGCCGCCACCGCCAGCCGCGGGGCATCGAGCGCGATGTTGTCCCACTGCGAAATGCGGAACCACCCGTACACCAGCGCCGCCAGGTACGCCACCGTCCAGAGGATCATGCTCTCGCGCACCCCGATCCACGGCTTGCTCCGCCCGAAGCGAGGGCGATGCACCCACGGCCGCAGCAGCAGATCTAGCAGCATCCCGTTGGTCATCGCCACCAGGAAACTCACCGCGTGCTCGCCGAAGAGGTCGGCCACCTGAATCAGCCGCCCCGCCGGCTCGCCCGGCCGCCAGGGCGCCTGGGAATGCGAAAGCGCCATCCACCCGAACCCCCCGGCCAGGAACCACCCGCGCACCAGCTCCGTCGTCACCCACGCCATCGGCAGCACCAAAACCATCGGCCAGCGCCAGCGACGCTCCAGCACCCGCACCATCAGCAGCGTCACCGGAAAGTACGCCGCCATGATGATCGACAGCCCGATCCACCCGCCCCCGGTCACGCCCGTCACCCACCGAAGCATGTAGATCCACCACACCAGCGCCACGAAAAAGCTCGTCCACACCAGTCGCCATGCCGACGCCGCCCGCACCGCCAGGATCACCGCCGGAATCAGCGCCCCATGCGCCGTCCACCACCACCCCGGCCGGGGAAACGCCAGCGCCATCAGCACCGCCCACACCCCCAGAAACACAAAATGCGGGCCAAGCCTCGAAATGCTCGGCCGAAGCCCCTCCCGCCGGACATGCCGAAGCTGCTTCTGAGCATCGATGAGCTGCTGAACATCCGCCATGGGGGAGAGGATACACGAAGGGGGGGAGGCGGGGCTAGAATAAAAGACCTTGCAGACACAGGAGCAACCCATCACCCCACGCCGCCGTCGCCCGCTCGCCAGCGCGCTTAGGCCCGCGACGACGTGCGAATGTGGTTACCCCCTGCTTCCGCGGCAGGATTGTCCGGAATGCGGGCGCCAGTTTCAATGGCGATTGAAGCGGAAGTCGAATCGGACGAGCATCCTTCTCGCGAGCCTCGGCGCAATGTGCTGCGCGGGGCTCTACACTCCTTTCATCCTCTTGCACGGTAGCGGAGAATCATTAGCGCGTGTCGGACTGCTTCTCGCGCTCTTCTGGCTGGGCGGATTGGTCCTGTCAGCCATCGGTGGCGGGCGCGATGTGGTCGAGCTTATTGAGACCGGCTTCGATTCCTGGATCACACTGACGACCGCGGTAGTGAACATCGCCATCTTCTTCGCGCATGCCGCGCCGTTTATCATCGTGCTCACGGCATGAGCGATATGTCCGGTAGAAAGTAAATGCGTCAGGCGAAGCGGACGCACCGAGAGCGGCTGCGCGTGTTTCCATCCGAGCGATGCATCCGGTCGAGCCCCTCACTGTACTTCATGCCATGCTGACGAAGCATGATCCAGCGGAATATGAAGTTCCCCATCGATGAATCCCTCACGTGGATTCTCTCTCGGACTGATCTCTACCCCCCAATGGCCGAAGCCGCCACCCCAGGTAATCCGCACCGACCCGTCGGGCAGAACTTCGGCGAACGCGGGGGACAACCCGCGAACCTGCTGGGGAAGGTCATCGACAGGGATCATTCCGTCCTTAGGATCAACGGCGACTGCGTGGGCCCAAGGATGAAGCTCCGCGAGGACCGATTCCCGAAGAATCCGATCCCTAAAGCCCTGTGTAAACGTGACGTATCCGGGCTCGACCGTCATGAACACCACCATCACGACGACGATGATCGAGCAAAGAAGCGCTCCTCGAAACGCACACTGCACCTGTGCTTCCGGCTTCTTCAAGCCCCGCTGTAGCCGAACACCGATCAGCGCCATGCAGGCCATCACAAGCAGAAGTGAGAGCGGGAATGCGAGCATCGAAGGAGGTAAACCACCGGCATAGCGATCGAAGTGAAACCCCTCTTCGTAACGCCATCTCAGATCCAGGAATCGGGCACACAAGATCGCTCCTGTAGCGACGAGAAACACCAGGACATCTCGACTTAGCTTCACGGTGAATCTCCTGCTGTAACACGTGCTGAGGCCCGGCCGATCATTAGCCGGAGCAAGCGCCCCCTTCCGCTCGCTTACGCTCGCGGCTCGCTTCTGCCTACTCCCCCATCTCCACAATCTCCCGGTACCGCCCCCGGAACTCCTTCGCCCAGCGCAAACGGTCGGCCGTGAGCGCTTCGCGGTCCGTCAACCGGGCGCTGAGCGCCTTCACGAACGTTTCCAGCACCGCCAGCACCTCTCCGCGGCGCGGGTGGGTGCGGTCGGCCAGAACGCTCACCCAATCCCTTCTCAGCGCCTTATCCGGCCAGGGGATCGTCAGATCCTGCGGCATTGCATCGAACAGTTCGAGCATCCGCGCGCGGAGCGCCGGATTGGTCGTCTGCTGGATCGTCCGCCACGCCGTGGCGAGATCCTCATGCACATCGATCGCCAGGGCGTGCGTCACCACCGTCACCGCGCGGTAAAAGTCCGGCATTCCCTCGACGAACGGCCGGGCAAGCTCGAACGGATCCACCGGATCCGTCCACCAGCGCATGGCCTGGGGTGTGTACACATCGCGCCGGGCCGGGAGACGGCGAAGCTCGAACTTCTCCGGCCCGTCCACCGCGCCCAGGCGCTTCTGCCAAAGCTCCTGCGCCTCGCGCGAGAGCAGCCATTGCACGAATTCATCGGCCAGCGCCCGGTGCGGCGCGCCGCGGAGGATGCTGATCGGGTCGGGCGTGATGGCCGTCATCCCCGGCGGATCGACGTAGCTCACCCGCCCGTCCGCGATGGCGCCGGCCTGGAAGCGGCCGTAAAAGTCAATGCAGATCGCCGCGGCCGCCTCCCCGGCCGAGACATCCACCGGCCCCTTTGAGCTGCTCGAAGAAAAGTACCGCGCGTTGGCGAGTATCCGCCGCATCACCGCCCAACCCTCATCCCAACCGTGCCGTCGCAGGATCACGTTGTACGTCGCCGCGATCGACCCCGAATGGGCCGGATCCACCGCCGCCACCCAGCGCTGATAACGCCCATCCGCCAGGTCGCTCCACGTTCGCGGTTCCTGCGGCAGGCCGAGCATCCCCACAAGATCGCGGTTGTAGACGATCCCGAAGCTCGACAGCGCCACCCCCACCCAGCGCAGCTCCTGGTCATACAGCCGCGCCCCGCCGATGGTCGGCGAAGGGAACACCTCTTCGAGCATCCCCCCCGGAAGCGCGATCGGCGACACCACCGCGATGCGCGCCTTGCCCCCATCGCGCTCGACCTCGATGCCGTTTGCGAGCAGTGCGTGCTCGAAATCCCCGCCGCCGAAGAAGAGGTCCTTCCCGATCCCCTCATCTTCGCGTCCTGCCAGCGCCGCGGCTGAGAACTCCGCCAGCACCTGCCTCCGCAGATCGCCCGTGCCGCCGGAGACCCGCCAGTCAAACGCGATGGGCGCCCTGCCCGATCGCTCGCGATAACGGTTGAACGCCCGCGCGAACTCGTAACGGATCTGCTCATTGTGCGGCGTGATGATGATCAGCCGCTCATCGCCCGCCGCTGAAGGGTCGGCTGAATCCGGCTGCGCCGCGGCGCGAAACAGGACCGGCAAAGCCAGCACGATCAGCAGCGCCAGGCCGATCATTGAAAGCGTAAGGCGGTGGGTGAGCATGGGGGTGCTGTGGGTTGTGAGTTCTGCGTTTTGTGTTCTGTGTTATTGCTGCGCGGCCTGCTGATGGAGGCTTGTGATGAGGTCACTTGTCGCGCGGGTGAGCAGCTCCTCCGCGCGGCGGATCGATTCTTCCTTCTCAAGCCCCGGCCCGATCACGCGCCATCCGGACAATCCAGCCTGCTTCAATCGCTCCACATTCTCCCCCACCGCGCCCACCAGGGCGTACGTCGGTACGCCGTGCCTGGCCGCCGCATTCGCCACGCCCAGGCACGCCTTGCCCGCGAGGCTTTGTCCATCGAGCTTTCCCTCGCCTGTCAGACACAGCCCGCACCCCGCCACGCGCTCCTCAAACCGCACCGTTTCCAGAACCAGCTCGATCCCCGGCAGAAGCCGCGCGCCGAAGAACGCCACCGCACCACCGCCCATCCCCCCAGCCGCCCCCGCCCCCC
>JBGTFI010000056.1:0-10499 GCA_041747335.1 Phycisphaeraceae bacterium
ATCGTTGTATCGTCTCTTCCTCGACATGCGCGACGATCGTCACCGGCCCGGGCATCACCTTGCGCAAAAACCGCGCAAGTGCGGGCGCCGGTTCGCCGAGGTACTTCCACGCCGCCTCGCGCGAGGGAAGATGCACCGTGAACGGCTGGCCGGGGGGACGCTCCTTCACCTCGCGCAACCGCCCCAGCGCCCCCGGGTGCGCCGCCGAAGCGGCGACGCCGTACACCGTCTCGGTCGGAAGTATGATCAGTCCACCGGCACTGAGCACGTCCGCCGCCTGACGCGCGGTCTGCTCGATCTGCTCGCGGTCGTCGAGTTTTGGGGAGGCAACCTGCATGAATGCCCGGATTATGGGCGGGGTGGGGGGCCGAGGCAAGTCAACTCCCTCGGCGCGATGCCTCAAGTATCGAAGGACCGGCCTCGCGATATTCTATGCCGGTGGGATCCGATGGAGGTTCCTCTCCGCCCCAGTGAGACCTGCTGATGGCAACCGAGTTCTCGTCAAGGCAGTTGCCCGGCCCGGTGCGTCACCCGTTCGTTCTGCGCGCGGCGGTCAGCCCGGTCTTGCGCAAGCTGCTCTGGGTGGTGTTCCTGCTCTTTGGGATCCTGCTGGCAAGCGCGCTGTACCTGTTGGGGATCACCTTGCTCGAAGCCGCCACCGCGCGGTCCCTTCAAGGCTACTTCTACCTGCTGGTCTACCTGGGGCACGTCCTGCTGGGATTGGCGCTCGTCGGCCCGCTCGTGCTGTTCGGGCTTCTGCACTGGAAAGCCGCACGAATGCTCCCCAACCTCCGCGCCCGGCGAATCGGCTACGCCCTGCTGGTTACATCCGCGGTGATGATGCTCTCCGGCCTGGCGCTCGTGAAGGTGGAAGGCTTTGAGCTTCGCCATCCGTTCACACGTCAACTCGTGTGGACTTTGCACGTGGTTGCGCCCGGCGCGGTGATCTGGCTGTTCTGGCGGCATCGACGCGCAGGACCCCCGATGCGTCCTGGCATGGCAGGCCGATTCGCCGCCGCGGTCACGGGCCTCCTGCTGACCATGGCGATCCTCCACGGCCTCGAAGTCTACCGTGCGGACAAGTATGGCGGCGAGCCCATCGCCGCACCCGATGACGATGCCGGGCCGTTTCATCCATCGCTCCTCAAGACCGCCACCGGTCGGCCGATCCCACCGGCCGCGCTCATGAACGATCAATACTGCCTGCAATGCCACGCGGAGGTCCATGCGCGCTGGTCCGAAAGTGCCCATCGCTTCAGCTCCTTCAACAACCCGATCTACAAGGCGAGCGTGACCGAGACGCGCAGGTTCCTGCTCGAGCGCGATGGTCACGTGCTGGCTTCACGCCTGTGCGCTGGATGCCACGATCCCGCGCCGCTCCTCTCGGGCGCGTTCGATGATCCGGCGTTCGAGATGCGCAACGATCCTTCGGCCCAGGCCGGCATTACCTGCACCGCCTGTCACTCCGTGACGTCCATCGACTCCAGTCGCGGCAACGCGGACTTCACCATCGAAGAGGCGCGACACTATCCGCTGGCGATGGCCCAGAACGATGCGCTGGCCTGGATCGGCAGACAGCTTCTGCTGGCGCGTCCCCGGATGCACCGTGAGACCTTCCTCAAACCGCTGCACCAGTCGGCTGAGTTCTGCGGTGCCTGCCACAAGATGCGGATTCCCGAAGAGCTCACCGGCCTGGAGTCCGTCGCGGGCAAGAATCACTATGACTCATTCATTCTAAGCGGCGCATCAGGCCGAAGCGTGCGCGCATTCTCGTATCCCCCGCACGCACACTCGGACTGCAATGATTGCCACATGCCTTCGCGCTCCGGCGAGGCCGATCACCTCTTCCCGGGCGCGAACACGGCCCTTCCGCACCTGCGCGGGCGCGAGGACATCGTCCGGGAGCACCAGGCGTTTCTTCGCGCCGCGGCGGAGGTGGACATCTTCGGCGTGCGCGAAGGGGCGACGATCACCGGAACTCAGCACGCGCCGCTTCGCCCGCGCGTCCCGACGCTGCTTCCGGGCGGGACGTACCTCATCGAGGTCGTCATCCGCGCCGGCCACATCGGCCACCACCTCACCGAAGGGACCGCCGACTCCAACGAGCTCTGGCTGGAGGTCACCGCCAGGTCCGGCGATCGCGTCCTCGGCGCCAGCGGCCGGATGGACGAGGCGGGAAACGTCGATCCCCGGGCGCACTTCGTAAACGCCTTCGTGATCGGCCGCGACGGCGAGCGCATCGACCGGCGCAACGTCCATGACATGTTCACAAAGCTCTACGACCATCAGATCCCGCCCGATGCAGCCGCCGTGGCGCACTTCCGGCTGGATGTACCGGCGGACCTCGACCATTCGGTGACGATCCAGGCGTCCCTGCGCTATCGCAAGTTCAACATGGACCTCATGGCGTTCGTGGCCGGAATCGAGGGATGGACGCAGGACAGCGCCGATGGGCAATCGCCCACCGCGCGATGGAGGACGCTCCCGGTGACGACCCTCGCTACCGATCGCGTCACCTTCTCGATCGCCGGATCCGCTGAGAGCGCGGACAACCAGGCCGACGCCCGGGCGCTCTGGCGGCGGTGGAACGATTACGGCATCGCCATGCTCCTCAAGGGCGCTCCAGGGCGGCGACAGGCGGAGGCGGCCTTCAATCGTGTGGCCGCCTTCGGCCGGTATGATGGCGCGCTCAATCTCTCGCGGCTGTATCTCGATGAAGACCGGCTTGACGACGCGGCCAACCAGGCCTATCGCGCTTCCATTCTGGGGGGCGACCGCGCCCCGACCTGGACGATCGCCTGGCTCACCGGGATGGTGCAGTGGCGGCGCGGGTACCTGACGGAGGCCGAGGTAAGCCTGCGCGAGGCCGTGTTCGGGCAATCCTCGCTCGCCAGGGCGCGCGGCTTTGACTTCTCCGGCGATTACGTCGTCCTCAACGCGCTGGGACGCGTGTTGTTCGAGCAAAGCCGCGTACACCGCGACGAACGGGATTCGGAAGGCGAACAGCGTTATCTGCGCGAGGCCGCCGAGACCTTCGCCGCGACGCTGGCCGTGAACCCGGAGAACCTCGAAGCGCACCGCCACCTGAACGTCATCCACCGGCGCCTGGGCAACGCCGACCGCGCTGACCGCCACGCCAGGGCGCTTTCCGAACTGCGCCCGGATCAGGAAGCGCGCCGCATCGCCCTCGAAGCCGCCAGACAGGGCTACCCCGCCGCGCAGGCCGCCCGGCCGATCACGATCTACCGCCTTCGCCCATAACGAGCCGCGACCGTAAGGGAGCGGAAGACAACGCCAGCATCGCCCAGAAGACCGCTTGCTCACACGCGCGGGTCGTCAGGGGAATGACTCCATTTTCAACAGAAGCCGCGTTCATCACCCCCGATTCACATGATCCCAAGCCGTCACCAGAAACACCGATGCCGCCAGGGCGATGACGGTGAGCACGGCCGCGGGCACGTAATTGCCGTACAGCCAGTACCCCGTGGCGAAGAGCGCGCTGTACACCGCGAAACACCCCGCGACCATGCACGCGATCCCCAGCGGCAGCGTCCACTCTTTCGCCGCCTCCGGCAGTGGGTCACCTTCCGCCTCGGCCCGGTCATAAACAGGCTTCCACCCCGGCCCGCCGGGCCGCGCGACGCGGCAGAAGTGGCGCAGCGTGGCGTCGCTCGAGGGAGAGGTAAGGAACGTGACGGCGAGCCAGGCGATGGTGGTGATCGAGACCCCCATGAGAAGTTGCTGCCAACCAGGAATCCTGGAGGGGAACAGGAAGAAGTAGAAGGCGACCAGGAACGACACCACCATCGCCGTCAGTTCGCTCATCGGATTGATCCGCCACCAGAACCAGCGGAGGATAAACAGCAGCCCCGTCCCCGCGCCGACCTGAAGCAGCAGGTCGAACCCGTGCTTGGCGCTTTCGATCTGCGTCGTCAGCAGCGCCGCCAGGACCATCATGGTGACCGTCGAGACGCGGCCGGCGACGACGAGCTGTTTCTCACTGGCCTGTGGATTCATAAATCGCTTATAGAAGTCGAAGACGACATAGGATGAACCCCAGTTCAGGTGCGTCGAGATGGTGGACATGTACGCGGCCGCCAACGACGCGGTGACGATCCCCAGCAACCCGTGCGGCAACAGTGTGAGCATCGCGGGGTAGGCCGAGTCGTTGCGGATGATGTCCGGATTGGCGTCGGGGAACGCCTGGCGGATCGAGTCGAGGTCCGGATAGATGATCAGCGACGCGAGCGCCACAAGAATCCACGGCCACGGCCGCAGGGCATAGTGGGCGAAGTTGAAGAGGAACGTCGCGCCGACGGCGTGCTTCTCGTTCTTCGCGGCCAGCATCCGCTGCGCGACGTAGCCGCCCCCGCCCGGCTCCGCGCCGGGATACCAGACGCTCCACCACTGCACCGCCAGCGGCATGATCAGGACGGTGATGAGAAGTTCCGTGTTGCTGAAATCCGGCAGCAGCGAGATGTGCTCGCGCACGGATTCATGCGTCAGCAGGCCCTCAAGCCCGCCGACCTTGGGATGGCCCACCGCGACCACCGCCGCCCCGATCGCCCCGACCATCGCCACGATGAACAGAAGAAAGTCCGTCAGCAGCACCCCCCGGAACCCGCCCGCCGCGCTGAAGACCACCGTCACCAGCATCGCCACGGTGACGGTCTGCAGCGCCCCGAACCCGAACATGATCTGCCCGATCTTGATCGCCGCCAGGGTGACGATCGCCATGACGACGACGTTGAAGAAAACCCCCAGGTAAAGCGCCCGAAACCCCCTCAGAAACGCCGCCGACTTCCCGCTGTACCGTAGCTCGTAAAACTCGATGTCCGTCAGCACCCCCGAGCGCCGCCACAGTTTCGCGTAGACGAACACCGTCAGCATCCCCGTCAGCAGAAACGCCCACCACGCCCAGTTCCCCGCCACGCCGTTCTGCCGGACGATGTCCGTCACCAGCAGCGGTGTATCCGCCGCGAACGTCGTCGCCACCATCGACGTCCCCAGCAGCCACCAGGGCATGTTCCGCCCCGAAAGGAAGAACTCCGCCGAGCTTTTTCCGGCCCGCCGCGCCACCGCCAGACCGACCAGAAGCGCCGCCGCGAAAAACGCACCGATGATCGACCAGTCCAGGGCGTTGAGCTGCATGGGGAAATTCCGCGGAGGTGATGGGGTCGCGCCGGGGCCGAGGCCGGGACGTATCCTAATCGGTCGAAGGGGATCAGCCAATCACCCGGCCCCTGCCCAGAGCGCGGGAAGCAGGTTGACAACAGTGCCATTCGTGGCCACCATACGGCTTACGACAACCCGTGGCCTGCGCATGGGGCGGCACATATGCGGCCGATAGGTGATGGGCAGAAGCTTCCTATAAACAAGTTGGGCGGTCAGAGCGAATGGGTAAGGACCCTACTATGGTAGGATTCTGAGAATGGCACGACGGATCAACCTCTCGCAGCTCAAGAGCAAGCTTCGACAGCTAGAGTCGAAGCAGCGCCAGGCAATTTCACGCTACAACCAAGGGGTGCGTAACCTCAAGCGTACGGTCGATTGCTACAATCAAGAAGTTCGCTCGTACAACTCCCGCCAGAGACTCAATCGCCAACGGCTCCAGAGCGAACTTCGGCGTCTTCAGTCTCAGCAGGCCACCAGCTACTCCGCGCTCCGCAGTTCCGTCTCGCGCCTCCAGACCGCTTACACTCGGCTAGAAGAATCGTCTGCCGCTCGGGTCCTTTCACCGGCGGACAACTACTTCCTGGACCTTGCGGAACAGGAAGCCGCAAACAGTGCTGAGGTCGTCAACGCTCTGCTCGCACCGGAAGTGTCCGGGGAGACCGCGAACCTCCAGCAGACTTCCATCGCCGACGAGATTGCTGTAATCTCTGAGGATCTTGACACCAGATGGCGCGGGGCTCTCTACGCTCTGCATCCGGCGAACCCGGATGCCGCTAGGCACTTCTGCGCCAGTTCAAGAGAGATCTTCGCGGAGATTCTCGACATCAAGGCTCCTGATCATGCCGTATTCGCTGCGCTTCCCGACGCTCAGCGAACTGACCGCGGCAACGCAACGCGCCGCAGCAAGATCAAATTCCTGCTCTTGCAGAAGGGCGTGGGTCTAGAAGAGTTGGCGGAATTCGCGAGCGAGGACATCGCCAACATTCTTGAGCTATTCGAGGTGCTGAACAGCGGAACGCATGGGCAAGCCGGCACGTACGACATGGCGACTCTTGTGGCAATCAAACGTCGCGTCGAGGACGGATTGAGGTTCTTGTCAAGGATGGCCGCCTAACAACAGCATGCAGCGGACGGCGCTGCGCACCGCCGTTGAAGCGCGACGTTCGGTGAGCATGAGGTAAACCGATTGGCAAGCCCTCAGGACAACATGACGACAAGTCTGACACCGGCGGTCCCCGACTTCTTACAGGGCGCATCACACCAGCCACCCGCCGCTGAAATGCACAAAGTCGCAACCGTCACGCCGCCGCCTCACCGCGGCGCCGGCACGATCCGATACACCTTTCCCGTCCGGCCCTTGGGGCCCGGTTCGTCGGTCGAGAGCATGTAGATCTCCCCATCTCCATCCTCGCCGAAGCCGGTGATGAACTCGCCGATCGGCTCGCCCCCGGCGCGGAACAGCTCGCGAATCTCCCCCGTGTCGAGGTCGGCATGGAACAGCCGCCCCCGCCCGGTCTGGTCGCGGATGCGCCAGTCGCCGAACACATACTGCCCGCGCAGGCTCGGGATCGCCTTGCCGCGATAGACAAACCCGCCGGTGATGCTCACGCCCTCATCGTGGTCGTATTCCACGACGGGATCGATCAGATCATCGGGGACCGGCCCGTCGATCGGCTCGGCGTAGATCTGCCCCGCGCTGCCCTCACGGGCGCTGAAGTAGAACGAACCTTCCTTGATCCGCCACCCGTAGTTACCCCCGCGCTCGATGATGTTCACCTCCTCGATCATGTTCTGCCCCACATCGGCCGCGATCAGCCGCCCGCGCTCATCGAACGACATGCGATAAGGGTTGCGCATCCCGTACGCCCAGATCACATCCAGCGCCTTGTCGTGCCCCACGAACGGATTGTCCGACGGCACGCTGAAACGACCAGCCACCTTCCTGCCCGACCGCCCCAGCGGGTCGATGCGCACCACCGTCCCAAGAATGTTCGTCAAGTCCTGCCCGTTGCCCTGCGGCGAGTGTCCTTCCCCCCGATCGTGCGAGCTTCCGCCGTCCCCGATGCCGATATACAGCATCCCGTCCGGCCCGAAAATCAGCGCCCCGCCGTCGTGGTTGAACGCCGGCTGCTCGAACCGCAGCACCTCGCGCCGCGTGGCGGGGTCGATCGTCCGCGCCGTCGTCGAGGCGAACTTCCACTCCGCCACCACGCTGTGATGATCCACCTTCCCGCCGGGCTGGCGGTAATCCACACGCACATCCGCACCTTCCGGGGGGACCGGCTCACTGGTGTACGTGTACACCTTCAGATGCCCCGGGCTGACCGGATCGGCGAACCCGGGATGGAACGTGAAGCCCAGCAGCCCGCGCTCATCAAACCCCTCCATCAGCGCCACCATCCGCCCAGCCACATCCAGCACCGGCCGCTCCGACAACTTCCCCTCCTCGATCAGGTAAACCTGCCCCGGCTGATCCACCACGAACAGCCGACCCGTTCGATCTCCGGGCGCCCCCGGAATGGCCGTCAACCACACCGGCGTCGTCAGCCCTTCCGCGATGAGCTTCAGATCCACAGCCGTGTCGCTGGGCGCGATGGGATCGGGGAAGGGATCGGTGATCGGCTCGGGTTCCGCGAAGGCAAAACCAGCGGATATCGCAAGGATGCCGCAGGCGAAGAACGGTACAAATCGTTTCATCTTCACTCCCAGTTGGAATCCGTATTCAACTCAGACCCATCAACCGCTCACAGCGCCACATACGCCATGTCCGACTCCGCACGCTCCTTCACCCGCGGCAGTTCCACCTTCTCCGTGAACACCCCGCCCATCTCGGCGCGGATCTTTTCCGCATCGTACCTCTCGCTCGCCCGCAGACCGGCCGAGGCCAGCAGGTCCAGCGCCACCTGACCCTCCGGCCGCGTCAGCTCAAGCGGAGCGATCGCCTGCTCAAACGCCTGAAGCCGCCCAGCCGCGTTCTCAAACGTCCCGGCCTTCTCCGCCCACGTCGAAGTCGGCAGCAGCACGTCCGCCTTCCCGGCCAGATCGCCCGCCAAAGTGTCCAGCAGCACAAGATAACGGTTCCCGATCGCCTTAACGAACTCACTCGTCGTCCACGCGCTGGGATAATTCCCCGTCAGGATCACCGCCTTGATCGGCGACTTCTTGTCCGCAAGCAACCCCTGCAATCCGTCATACGCGATCGCGCTCGGCCCTCCCAATTCATCACCCACCAGCGCCAGCGCCCGCTCCACCCCCCGCCGATTCGGGCATTTTTCCGCATAAATCGTGTAACCCCCCGGAAAGGTCTTATCTTCCCCTTCGACCGGCACCGGCCCCACCGCCAGCACCGCCTGCGGATCCAGCGACCGCGCCAGCCTGCCCAGCAGGTACGCCTCCTCACACGCCAGCATCGGGCTGACCATCACCGCCAGCGATCCTTCCCCGTGTTCCTTGACCGACCTGCGCAGCTCACCCGCCGCGTGCTCAACCGATCGCTTCCAGTCATCCTCCCGCGCTTCACCCAGCACCTTGCGCACGGGCGTGCGCAGGCGCTCTTCCCCATGGATGAACTTCCACCCGTAGCGGATCTCATCGCTGATCCACCACTTGTTCAGGCTCATGTTCGTGCGCGGCTTGAAGCGGTAGACCTTCCCTTCGTTGTGCTCGATCCAGATATTGTCCCCCGAAGCCGTCAGCCCGTCGATGCTCGGGGTCGATTGCAGGTACCACACCCGCTGGCTGAACAGGAAATCCTTGTCCAGCAGCGCCCCGACCGGGCAGATGTCCACCACGTTCCCCGAAAGCTCATTCTCCAGCGCCAGCCCCGGAAACACATCGATCTGCTCGCGCGAACCCCGGCCGAAGATGCCAAGCTCCCCCGTCCCCGTCACCTCATTCGTGAACCGCACGCACCGCGAGCACATGATGCACCGGTCGGCATAGAGCAGCACGTGCGGGCCGACATCCTTCTTCGGCTGCTTGATCTTGTCCTCCTCGAACCGCGATTCCGAGCGGCCGTAGCGGTAGCTGTAGTCCTGGAGGTAGCACTCCCCCGCCTGGTCGCACACCGGGCAGTCAAGCGGGTGGTTGATCAGCAGGTACTCCATCACCGCCTTCTGATTCGCGATGGATTTGGGGGAAGTCGTGTACACCTCGCTGCCGTCGATGGCCGGAGTCTGGCAGGTGGGCAGGAGCTTGGGGATGATCTCCAACTGATTGTCTTTGCGGGGGTTAGGCTGGGCGACCTCCGCCAGGCAGATGCGGCAGCTCGCCACGATCGACAGCCCCGGATGGTAGCAGTAGTGCGGAATCTCCACGCCGTTCTCCAGGGCCACCTGAAGAATCATCTTCTTGCCCTCAAACTCGCACACGCGGCCGTCTATGCTGATCGTCGCCATGATCTTTTCCATGGTGGGGGGGTGGACGGGGGCATTGTAGCGAGTGGGGCGACTTCACGGGGTTCGCAAGGAGGGCGCGCACAGACGTAATTTATTGCTTATTTTGGGGGTCCGAAAAAGCGCGAAAATCGACGGATTCGGCCGATTTATGGCCTGTTCCGGACCCAAACGGACCTGTTTTCCGATAGCGTCATGCGCACAAACCCACGCGAACCGCGCGTTTGTGCGCGAAGTTGAATCAGGGCACGGATGTTGCTGGGCCGGGGGGGGGCCAAAGTCCAAGGTCCGGGGTCCGGGGTCCAAGTAGAAGACAGGGGTGCTGTGGCACGCCGAGCGTTTGCCATAGGCCCCGGCGGGAGTGGAGCAAATCGCCGCGCAAAGTGCATGGCCTGCGGATTGCGTTGACTTGCAACATTCCAAGTGGCATGATGGGGTGATGCGTCGATCGCGGTTCATGGCGACCACAGGATCGAGCACCCTGTCGCCAGCGCAGGGCATGTCAGGACGGCGCAGCCGTTCATCCCCAAACACCATGAGGTGCCTCCTTTGTCAAAGCTGATCAAACACACAATTCTACTCCACGCCATCAGCTTCTTCGTCCTATTGACTCTGAATACGGCTGTGCACTATTTCACGAGCGACAGGGGCACGATCGGAATCAGCCGTCCCGTTCCCATGGATGGGAAGGCCGTAACGGTAGTCTCGATCGAGAATCATTCACGCGGTTTTCTTGATGGGATCGCGATCGAAGTGCCAGTCTCCGTTCCTCTCTCGGAGTTGGTCGCAGTGACCTGCTCCCCCTTTTCTGATCCGGATGTTATGAGAGTCTCAGCCGGCCGTCAGGCCAAGGAGGCTCTCGATGAGCGAACGACGACGACGCAAGCGGCACAGCCCCGAACAGATCATCGCCAAGCTGCGTGAGGCCGA
>JBGTFI010000057.1:0-1513 GCA_041747335.1 Phycisphaeraceae bacterium
CTGCAATTGATGCCACGAATGCGCCTCCCTGGTTCGGTGCGAGAAGAGTTGGGCGTATAGTTGAGCGCACAGATGAAATCAAGACTTGCCGCGCACCCTGTCGCTTCGGTGTGAACACCTGTTATCGTCGCTCACGGGAGCTTGGCCGCTGCGGGGGCGTTGCACCTGAAGCAACCGGGACGGAGGGACGCGCGATGAACACCGCCAATCTGCAGCTCGAGGGCCTCTACATGGCTATCGCCTCGCTGATCGAGGTGCTCAAGAAGAAGGGCGTCGTGGACCACAAGGAGGTCGACGCCGCCCTCGCCCGGGCCGAGCAGGCGGCCTTCCAGGGCAAAGACAACGAGCTTTCTCCGGCCAATCTGGAGGCCATCAGTTTTCCCATACGCCTGCTGCGCCTGGCGAACTCCACTTCGCAGGACGGACGGACGCTGGCGTTCCACGACCTCACCCGGCGCATCGGCGCGGCCAAGGATCAGCGCAACCCGCTGAGCGAAGAGGAGTTGCTGAAGCTCGCCACCATCCTCGAACACGAACGGGACGCCTAGCCGATACGTGATAGCCGCCACGGCAACTTCCTGCCGGTTTGGATCGTTTCTTGGTTCACAGAGGACGATAGAGCCTCGAACAACACGGAGGCGATCATGCCCAAGAGCGAACTGGAAAAACTGTTGGTGAAGGCTGTCGCGGAGGCGCTCGGCGTCGAAATCCCGGTAAGCGTGTCCGGCAGGCCTTCTTCCCGCCGGCCTCCCGCCGACACGACCAATGAGGATCGCGCCGCTGCCTGACGCGTCACGGCGGTCTTGTTCTCCGAGGTTCCGGGATCACCCTCCGCCCGGAGCCTCTCATTCGAAGCTATAAAGCCACCCCGTCTTGAACATCACCCGGCATTGTGCGATCAAGATTGAGAAAAGCTTTTCCCACCCCGTCGTACACTCAAGCAAGAAGTTTGGCGGCCGGATCAGGAAAAGCTTTTCTCGCCGCCCCCACGGTCGGCGATCCGAGGAAACTAGGGAGGATTCCATGAAGTTGCCCAAGCTCGGCACAGCCGCGCTCGCCCTGACCCTGGCCGTTTCGGCAATGCCGGCGGTCGCCGTCGCCGAAACGCTTAGTCTGTGGGCCCGCGCGTCCAGTTCGAACGCCGCACAGCACATGATCGACCTGTGGAACGCCACGCATGGCGATCAGATCGAGCTCACCACCATCCCCGACAACCAGATGGTCACCAAGCTCGCCACCTCTGTGCAGGCGGGAGATGTACCGGACCTGATCTCGTTCGATCTGATCTTCATGCCGGACTTCATGCGCGCCGGCTTCCTCGAGGATCTGACCGACGAGCTGAGCGCCGACCCGAACCAGGCCCTGGTTGCCCAGGCTTTCCGCGATCTCGCGAGCTATGAAGGCCGCCTCTACGGCACCGGCTTTACTCCCGACGTGTCCATCCTGCTCTACAACAAGGACCTGTTCCGCGCCGCCGGTCTCGATCCCGAGAGCCCGCCCCGCACCATCGCGC
>JBGTFI010000058.1:0-6934 GCA_041747335.1 Phycisphaeraceae bacterium
ACATCGTGGGGAGAGGCGACACTCTGAAGCGTCGGCCGAGTCCGCCGTATCCGGGCCGGTCGGAACAGCTTTTCTCGCATTGAGCCTCTCCCTGAAGCGGGCAATCCTGCGAGTTTGGCTGGCCCTTCACTGATGGCGGAAAGGGTGGGTTTGTGCGCATGTGGGCAGGGTGTAGGGGGTGGGGTGTAGGGGGTAAGGAGTTGGGGAGTAAGAGGTTAGGATTTTGGGGGCGGGGAGATTTTGTGGGGGATGGGGGGTGGGGGTGTGCGCGCAGGGGGAGGGGGAAATGCACGAATGTCGAATGCACGAATGCACGAATGCACGAATAAGGAGGGGTGCTGTGGCACGGTCGCGGCGGCGACCCAGTGGCGCGCGGGGGGGCGGCCCGGTGGGAACCACGAAAAAAACTTTGAATCAGGCCGGGCTGGGGGGTAGACTTGGGGGGCAGTCGCGTCCGGTGTGGGCGTGCGAGTGTGGCTTTGGGGCGGGCGCCGGCCTGCTGTCGGGGAAACACCATGAACCGAACCGGGATCGGGATGGCGACGGCGGGCGCGGCGGTGGTGTGGGTGGTGCTGGGGGCGGGTGTCGCCACCGGGCAGGTGTACCGGTGGGATACGGGGGAGGTGATCAGCGACACGGTGCCGGGACCAGGGGCGAACTTCACAAGTGAGACTTTGAGCTATGCAGACCTGGTAGAACTCGACCTTGCAGGTGCTTCGTTTGACCTGGCGGACTTAGCGTTTGCAAGGTTGACACGCTCAAACCTAAGCCATGCGGGATTCGGCAGCGCGAATCTGGAAGGTGCGGACTTCACGGATGCGAACGTACGTGGCGCGAGTTTTACTCGCTATGCGTCGGTCACGACGCTTTCAGCCGATCAGCTCTACAGCACCGCGAGTTACAAGGACAAGAACCTCGCAGGAATCAACCTCAGTGGAAATAACCTCACTGGATGGAGCTTCATCGGACAGAATCTCACATCTGCCTACTTGGGGTTCACCGAACGTCGTCCCGCTACCGTTCTCACAAGCGTGGATTTCTCCGATGCAATTGTCCGCGAAACGAACTTTGTACGAACGACGCTCTCAGGATTTACCGCAGCGCAACTCTATAGCACGGGCAGCTATCACGCTCATGATTTGAGGGGCATCAACCTCCAGGCCAACGACTTAACCGGGTGGGACTTCGCAGGCCAGAATCTGACCAGTGCCAACTTCGATGCCCCTCCCGGTGGACGAGGAGGTGGGCGAAACAGTAGTGGGGGATTTCCTGATACTTCATACCTTACAGATGCAATTCTTAGATTTGCGGATACTCGCAGTGCCAATCTAAAGGACTCCCAAATCACCTCCGCCGCCGACACCCGCAACCTCATCCGGCCTGACGGCCGGATCCTCGGCTTCGACCTTCACCCCGGCGAGACGATGCGACTCTGGGATTATGAGGGCGACATCCCCATCACCATCGAAGAGAGTTTTGCCATCGACCCGGTAGGGGTGTTGCGGGCCGTGTTCGAGGATGAAGTGTGGGGATCGACCATCCGGTTCCAGCCCGGCCTCGATGTTCCGCTGGCCGGAACCCTCGAACTCATGCTCGACGATTCGGCGCTCAAGAACCTTGCCCTGATCGGCGCGACCTATCAGGTGTTCGACTGGACGGGTGTCGTCCCGACGGGCGCGTTCAACCTGAGCGTGCCGCAGGCGGGGGTGGCGTTTGATGCTTCCGCCCTCCACGAGACCGGCCAGGTGACGCTCACCGCCCTGCCTTATGTTTTGGGCGACCTGAACGGCGACGGGGTGTTCGACGCCTTCGATGTCGCGCCGTTTGAGGCGGCGCTGGCCGACCCGGCGGCGTTTCTCGCGGCCAATCCCGGGTGGTTGCCGGATGTGGTCGGGGATTTTAACGGGGATGGCGTGCTCGATGCGTTCGATGTGGCGGCTTTGGAGAATCAGCTTGCAAACGGTGCAAGTGTGCCCGAGCCGGGAACGCTGGGGCTGGTGGTACTGGCCGGGCTGGGTATGCGGCGGCGGCGGTGAGGCGGAGCACTGGCGGACAAGCCGCCAGTGGCACCCGGCGCTCTCGCTGGTCGCTTGCTCCGCCGGTTTGACACCTTCCGGGGCGGGTTCTACGCTTATTCCACTGCCCCGAACGTACTTGGGCGGTCCCGATGGTGAGCGTAGCTCAGTTGGTTAGAGCACCTGGTTGTGGTCCAGGGGGTCGGGGGTTCGAATCCCCTCGCTCACCCTTTTTCCTTTCCGATGCGGCCTGCGGTACCATCCGTTCCGAGGGCGTGGCCGCCGCCGAGCCCGCCGATCGTCACCCCGGGATGTCCCCCCCCCCCGGATGGTCCCCCCCGGAGTCCGCCATTCGTGGGCCATCACCCCGGCAGGTGACGCGCGACACCCCCGGCACGCGACACCCTGATATTCTTCCCCCCATGCCCACCGCCTACGAACAGCTCACCGAACTGGTCCGCGACGCGAACCTGCTGCACGCCACCGAGTCGCTTCTGGGGTGGGACCAGGAAGTGATGATGCCTTCGGGGGGCGTGGCGTTCCGGGGCAGGCAGCTCGCGCAGCTTGCCCGCCTGGGGCATGAGATGGCGACCGACCGGCGGATCGTGGAGCTGCTGGCGGCCTGCGAGGGCGACGCGGCGCTGACCGGCGATCGGCTGTCGGTCCCGGCCGTGAATGTCCGCGAGATCCGCCGCAAGTATGACCGCCGCACGCGTCTTCCTGCCGATCTTGTCGCCGAGTTCGCGAAGGTGACGAGCCTGGCGCGTCACGAGTGGGCCGAAGCGCGGAAAGCAAACGATTTCCGACGTTTCGAGCCTCATCTGACGAAGATCATCGAGCTCAGCCGCGAACGCGCCGCGTGCTACGGCTGGCCCGAGGGGGGTGAGCCGTGGGATGCGCTGTCCGAGGATTTTCAGCCGGGCTGCTCGGCGGCGTACGTTCAGCGCGTTTTCTCTCCGCTGCGGCCGCGGCTGGTGAAGCTGGTGGGTGAGCTGATGGACGCCCCGGGCAGGCCGGATGATTCGTTCAACCATTGCCGGCTGCCGGTCGAGAAGCAGGAGCAGTTCGTGCGCCAGGTTGCGCAGTGCATCGGGTTCGATTTCAGCCGCGGACGGCTGGACCGCTCGACGCATCCGTTTTGTTCCGGGACGCACGTCCACGACGTGCGCATGACCACGCGCTTCCACGAGGAGAAGCTGCTCGATGCGCTGGCCTCGACGTTGCACGAATCGGGACACGCGATCTACGAACAGAACCTGCCCGGCAGGGACGATGACTCGCTGATCGGGCTGCCGATGAGCGACAGCGTGTCGCTGTCGATCCACGAAAGCCAGAGTCGGTTGTGGGAGAACCAGGTCGGCCGGTCCGCGGCGTTCTGGCACTGGTGTCAGCCGATGCTGCGTGAGGCGTTCGGCGCGGAGGCCGCATCGTACAGCGCCCGGAGGCTTTACGAGGCTGCCAATGTGGTGACGCCGAGTTTGATCCGGGTCGAGGCGGACGAAGCGACATACAACCTGCACATCATGGTCCGCTTCGAGCTTGAGCGGGCGCTGCTAAGGGGCGATATGACCCCCGGTGACGTTCCGGGAGCGTGGAATGAGCGGTATCGTGATTACCTTGGGATCGACGTGCCCGACGATGCGCACGGGTGCCTTCAGGACATCCACTGGTCGCTGGGGGCGATGGGGTATTTCCCGACGTACACGCTGGGCAATCTGTACGCGGCGCAGTTCTTCGAGAAGGCGAGTGAATATCTGGGGAACCTCGACGATCAGATCGCGCGGGGCGAGTTCGGGCCCCTGCGTGAGTGGTTGACGAAGAGCATTCACAGCCACGCGATGCGGTATGAATCGGAGGCGCTTTGCGAACACGTCACCGGCAAGCCCCTCTCGGCCGACCCGCTGATGCGGCATCTCGAGCGCAAGCTGCGAGGGGTGTACGGGCTGGCGTGAAAGTCGCGTGAGGTGCGCCGAACCACGTGCGCCCTGCCCTCGCGCAGCATGGGCATGGCGCCCGACGTATAATCAAACGTGTCCGTACGCACCAGCGCTCATGATTCCCCGGAGCCTTCGTCATGGAACACGACCTTGTTGAAGTCTACAGTGCCGCGTCCATGACCGAGGCGCAGCTCCTGAAGGATCGCCTGGAGCGAGAGGGGATCGAGGCGTTCCTGGACAACACGGACAGCCCGCTGGCGGGGCTGACGGCGGCGAACCCGTACATTGTCGTGCGGGTGCTGCCCGAGCACGCGCCCGCGGCGCGGGACATCGCCGCGGACTTCGCCGCCGAGTAGTCCCTGCCGCTTCGCACATGGCCATCGAACCGATTCATCGCACGTTCCGCGGCGCCCGGCGCATCGAGGCGATCCTGCGTGTGCTGGTGCGATATGGTTTTGATGACTTCATCCACGAATCCGGGCTGTCGAAGTGGCTGGGCAAGGCGGAGAAGGACGACGCGGAGCGAGCAGCCGCGGCGCGGACCTCGCCCCGCGCGGTACGCCTTCGGCAGGCGCTCGAGGAGCTTGGGCCGACGTTCATCAAGCTCGGGCAGATTCTCAGCACCCGCGCGGACCTGGTTCCCAGGGAATGGGCCGAGGAGTTCAAACGCCTGCAGGACGACTGCCCGCAGGTGCCCTTCGAGGAGATCCGCCGGCACCTGGAGGAGCAATTCCCGAACGGGGTGGATGAGGTCTTCGTCTCGATCGAGCCCGAGGCGATCGCCGCGGCGTCGATCGCCCAGGTTCACGCCGCGGTGCTGCGCGACGGGACGGAAGTCGTGATCAAGGCCCTGCGTCCGGGCATCCGCCAGGTCATCGAGACGGACATGGATGTGCTGTCGGGGCTGGCGCAGCTCGTGGAGCACTTTTTCAGCGAGCTCGGCTACAGCCCGACGCAGGTGGTCAAGGAGTTCTCGCGAGAGCTTCAGCGCGAGGTCGATCTCACCAACGAAGGACGTTCAACGGAGCGGCTTCGCGATTACTTTCAGGATGATCCTCACATCGTGTTTCCGCGCGTGTTCTGGCAGGGAACGACCCGCGACGTGCTGACCCTGGAGCGGATGCACGGGCTGCTGCTTTCGCGCCTCACCGACGGACAGCTTACGGCCGAGCAGCGCCGCCACATCGTCGCCCACGGGGCGGCGGCGGTGTTCCGCCAGTGCCTGGAGTTCGGCTTCTTCCACGCCGATCCGCACCCCGGCAACCTCATGGTGCTCGAGGGCGACCGCATCTGCTTCCTCGACTGCGGCATGACCGGGCACCTGGACCGCCGAACCTCCGAGCAGCTTGCGGACCTGATCGCCGGCGCCGTCGCGGGCGATGTGGACCGCGTGATCAAGGTCGCGATCGCGCTGTCGGGAGCGGATCCCGGTCTTGCCAATGATCGCAATTTCCGCTCGGACACCTGGGCGTTCATCCGTCCGTTCCAGAGCGCCACGCTCGACCAGCTCAACCCCGCGCAACTCCTCGATGAGTTCTTCGACCTGCTTCGCCGCTACCGCATGAAGTGCCCGGCCGACGTCGTCTTTCTCATCAAGGCGATCACCACCATACATGCGGTGGGCGAATCGCTCGATCCCTCATTCGACATCGTCCGGCACGTGAAGCCCTACATCGAGGAGCTGGTCTCGCGCCGCTGGGGCCTGAGCGCGCTGCGAAAGCGGTTCGCGAAAAGCCTGATGAAGTACGCCGAGTTCGCCGAGGAGCTTCCGGCCGAAGCGCAGACGCTGCTGGCGAAGATCCGCGGAAATCGCCTGAGCATCAACCTCGAACACCAGCGCCTCGACCGCCTGACCGGCGCGCTCGAACACGCCAGCCGCAACGTGGCGTGGGCGCTGATCGTCTCAGCGCTGGTGGTGGGTTCGTCGATCCTCATTCTCGCGGACCAGATGGCCGGGGGCTCAACGCTCCTGCGTACGCTGGGCATCGTCGGGTTCTTCCTGGGCGCGGCGATCACCCTGACCATGGTGGTGCGCAACCTGCGGCTGTGGCGGCGGGAATAGAGAAGACAGGGATTGGGGATTAGGGATTGGGGATTGGGGTAATGCACGAATGTCGAATGCACGAATGCACGAATATCGAATGCACGAATGACGAATGCACGAATGCAGGAATAACCTAGCGCGGCCGCGCTGCGCTTGGCCGCAACCAAATGGGAGCAAGCAGAACCAGTGGGGCGGGCGTCTCGCCCGCCATTGCGGTGAAGCCGCAAATTCCCACCGGGTAGGGCCGCAACATGTTGTCATTTCAGGCCTTTGGCCTGATGGCGGGCGAGACGCCCGCCCCACTGTCCAGGAGTGTTCACAAGGAAAACTCTGTCACGAAAACAACATTCTGGATGATATCAACGAAAGTACGAACGATTACCGCGCACAACCTTCACAGATTTTGGACTTTGGACTTCAGACATTGGACTTTTGGACATCCAGCCTAAAACACGCCCTGATCTATCAGCGCCAGCGCTGCGCCCTCGCCGATGATGATGAGGACGAGGGTGACGTAGAGGATGCCCGTGGCCGACTGGTTCGAGCGGCGGCGGACGCAGTCGTCGGCCATCCACAGGAACGCCGCGGGGACGAGCAATCCGACAAGGTATCGGGCGAGGATGACCACGGTGTCCCACACGCCGGCGAAGCCCTGCGCCGGATCCTGTAGGTATGGCCACAACCCGGTGAACAGGCTCAGGAGCAGACGGAGCGCCAGCGCCGCGAGCAACCAGCGCACCAGGCGTAGGAACGGTCGCTGGGTCATTTCATTCCCCGCCGTCAGGTAGGCGTGCCCCAGGAGCATGGTCATCAGAGTGCCCCCCAGCAGCGCTGCCGAAAGCAGCGATGCCGCGGCCCACTGCCAGGTCATTGGGCCGACGCCCGCGCCGCGCAGGAGCATCGAAGTCACCGCGGCGGCCGCGAGAATGTACGCCGCG
>JBGTFI010000059.1:0-5160 GCA_041747335.1 Phycisphaeraceae bacterium
AGACTACGAACTGTGCTTCACCCTCCCGCCCGACCGCGCCCGCGTCATGCCCCCCAGCCTCGAAGGCGCGCCCATCACCGCCATCGGCCGCATGGTCCCGCGCACCCCGCTGGACAGCGCGCGGCGCATCGACCTCATTTACCCAGGCGGATCACGCTCACCACTGTCGGCGAAGGGCTGGGAGCATCGGGGCGAGTAGGACTTCTCTCGCGCTGGACCTGCGCCCCCGATTCACCTACCATTCTCATGTTCGCATGTCGTGCTTCATCACATCGCACACTCGTTCGAGGGTGACTGCCATGTTCAGACCATCGCGCCGACGGGCCTTCACGCTCATTGAGCTTCTCGTGGTGATCTCCATCATCGCGCTGCTCATCGCGCTGCTGCTTCCCGCGCTCGCCAAGGCCAGGGAGACGGCTCAGCTCACGATCTGCAAGAGTCAGATCCGCCAGAACCTCCAGGCCCTGTCCAACTGGGCCGCCGACCGCGACGGCGTTCTGCCGGCCGCGCCCCCCGCCATCCGCACCATCCAGGGCATCTACGCCGTCTGGGGCCGCTGGCCGATCGAACCGGCCTACCCCGACTTCGGCCAGTACCACGGGCTGGGCGTGATCGGCGCGGAGGGCTACACCGTCGGCCAGGCCTTCTACTGCCCTCTGTGGAACCTGCAGGGCGTCAACTACAAGCAGACCACCGGCGGGCCCGGCGGCGGATGGTACGACCGCCCCGAAGAGGTTCCCTCCACCCAGTCGTGGATGCAGGTCAGCTACCACTACCGCGCCACGCTCGGCGAAGTGGGCGATGTCGAACGCTCGATGGACATCACCAAAGCCCGCTCCGCCACCCTCGAAGATCCGCCCGGACAGGCCGTGCTGGCCGACGCCTTCTCCAGCCCCGCCCGCGCCGTCCACGAGTTCAATCACTTTGACGGTTACAACGTGGGCTACCTCGATACCCACGTCGCCTTCGTGAAAGATCCCCAGCGTCTCGTACGCAACCTCAACACCGGCCTGGATTACCACACCAGCTACTCGATGATCGAACGCGTCTGGCGGGCGTTTTCAACGCCGGTGGACCTGGGGACGCTCGCGGGAAGAGGAGGGGGGCGGGGTGGGGGGAGGTGAGGGGGGCCTACGCACACATGGAGCGATCTGGCGACAGATAAACGTTCGTGCATGGCTTCCCCATTCGAACAGACAGAAGAAAGGCGGACATGAAGTCATCCATCCACTTGGTCATGTACGTATCCCTGAGCCTTCTGGGATGCGCAACCCCTTATCATTCCAATAGCTTGCTCGGAGGCTATACGGAGACTCAATTGGCTCCCGATGTGTTCCGAGTCGGATTTCAGGGAAACGGATACACATCGCCTGAACGGGCACAGGATTTCGCTCTGTTGCGGGCGGCGGAGCTCGCTCAGCAGAATGGATTCCGTTATTTCGTCGTGATTGACGAACGGAGCTCAACAGAGGTGCAAAGCTTCACGACTCCATCCCAGACCCAGACATCAACGTACGGCTCGGGCACCAGCCATGGAAACATCTACATGAATCCTTTCGGCGCTACGTACTCGGGCACTTCGTACACTTACCTCAGTTCCAGGACCACACATACCCCCGGCCAAACCCACACTTTCTACAAACCTCGGACAGGGTTGCTCATTCAAGGGTTTCATTCGAAGCCGGAGAACATCTACACTTTCGATGCGGAATACCTCCAGCAATCGGTCAAGCAGCGGTATCGGATCAAATAACAATGGGCCTCTGCATGAAGCCCCCTCACCCGAACTCCCCGACCACCGGCAGGTGGTCGCTCAGCGCGAACGACCGCACATCCGCCGGGTTCGTGCGAAACGCCCCCTCGAACAGCACGCGCGCGCCCGTGCGGCGCTTCGCCAGCGCCGCGTTGGCCCAGATGTAGTCGATGCTGGTGCGCGGGGTGGTGCTGGGGAAGGTGAGTTCGGCCGGGTCGCCCGTGCGCGCCATCGCATCCTTCAGCCCCGCCTCGCGCCACCGCGCATATTCCGGACCGTCGGGCCGGTGATTGAGGTCGCCCTGAAACAGCATCGGCTTCTCGGCCGCGATGTCCTTCGCCATCACCGCCAGCGTCTCGGTGACTTCGCGGGCGCGAACCTCGACATCACTCGGGTGCAGGTGCGCGCTGTAAATCGGCAGACGCTCACCGTTCACACGCAGCATCGCCCGTCCCCAGTGCCGCGTGAACAGCTCGCGCGGCCGAGGGCCTTGCACCAGCGGGCAGTTCTCCGATTCGATGATCTCGTGCGGCGTCAGCACCGCCCCCGGAAAACCGCCCGGAAAGTACGTGTGGTTCACCCCCAACGCCTTCGCGATCGCCGCGACCATCGCCTCGGAAGGCGACTCCTGAAACGTGATGATGTCCGGCTCGTGAAGCGCCAGCTCCAGAGCGAAGCGCTCGGCCATGCGAGCGCGAGCGCGTTGGAGAAGGTCGCGGTTCGCATCGGTTTCCGGATAACCCCTGCACGCCAGAACGTTGTAAGTGATCGTGCGCAGGGCGAGAGGTTGCGGCTGAGCGGCAGCGCGCGAGCGCAGGAGGGCGGCGCTGACGAGGCCGGTGGTGGTGAGGAGGAAATGGCGTCGGTTCATGCCGGAATCCTTTGATAGCATGCGAGAATAAGTGCGTGAAACCTATGGCGCTCCTCTTAGTCGGGAAGAGCGCTGCTCGCTCTTCCCATTACCACCTCCCCGTCGGAGAGATCAACAACGAAGTCTCGCCACATTCCGATAGCCACTGATAACCCGTTGAGCCCTGAACGAACGGTTCAATCTTATCTGCAACTTTGTGCCATGAGGCAATGCTGAGGATCCAACAGAAAGGGCGGTGGTCGCGAACAAGGCCTGCGTCAATTTCACCTGCGACAAACGCCAAATCAAGACCATCCACCGGCTCGATGCCCTGCAATTCAGAAAGATTGATCCGCGTTACCCTCCCCGCACCCAGCTCTCGGACCGCTTGACGCAGTGATTGAGCTTCATCCGCAGTGAAATCAAAGATACGGACCAACGGGCAATCATCGGATCCATCTTGCAGGTATTCGATCTTCATACCGGAATCCATATCCTCTGTGCCTCGACCACCTGACATTCAACCGCGACTCCTCCTCGATCGGCACATTGACTCACCCCTCCACCGGCACAAACTCCACCGTCAGGTACGCCCCCGTCGCGTTCGCATCCGCGACGACCTGCGGGATGCCGTTGATCACATCCAGCGTGGGCCGGTGAATGTGTCCCGCCAGAACCCCCAGAACGTTGGGCGCGCTGAAGACCTCCCGATGAAACGCCATCGTCGTGGCCGTGTGCCCCGTTTCCGGCCAGCGCGGCCGGCGCTCCAGCTCATGGTTCCGGTCCGTCCTGGCCCCCCAGTCCGGGTGGCCGCAGCCGTAACCCACCGACCTTCCGGGAGCATACAGCGGAATGTGCAGCATCAGTACAATCGGTTTGCCGGTGGCCGCCTGCGCCCGGAAGAACGCAAGCTGCTCCGGAAGGATCTCGTAATACGAATCATCGATCGTCACGAACAGCACCCCGCCCACCTCCCGCACGCCCATCAGCGGGTTCTCGCCTTGATAGAGCGGCAGCAGCCGCTTCTCGATCCACATCGCGCGGATTTCCTCGATCGTTCCCGGCACGCCCTCATAGTGCCAGTCGTGATTGCCGGAGGTGTAGACGAAGGGAAGCCCCGCCGCGTCAAGCTGACTTCGCACCCACTCCACCGCCGCCTCGCTGGGAAAGCTCACGATGTCCCCCACCAGCGCCACCAGCCGCGCCCCGCCCTCCTTGGCGATCGCCAGCGCCCTCTCAAAACTCTCTTCCGGGTTGGTCGGCTCACCGGTCTGGAAGTGCCTGGTCTGGTTGTAGGCCCGCGCCATCCGCGCGCTGTACTGCCGGTACGGCTCGCCCCGCGCATCATCGGTGAAAAGATGCGTGTCCGCGATCATCATGATGCTGAAGCGCTCACGGATCGCGGGGCTGAAGAAGCGCAGGCGATTGCCATCCAGCGCGAACGTCCCGCGCCCCCCGGAACGGGTAGGCGCGGCCGCGCTCTGCGCGCCGGCCGCGTCGGCCAGCGGAGCGCCCAATGACGCGGCGGCGACGGTTCCTATGAATTCGCGGCGTTTCATGCGTTTCTCCGCTTCCTGACGGGCGCGGCTCGTTGCGGACGCTCCTGCTACCCCGCCGACGTCTCCTCCTCCACCAGGTTCGCCGTCTCCAGCCGAAGGCCCGGCGCATCGCGGAGCGCTTCGCTGAGCTTCGCCAGGTCATGGCGGTGGAGCTTCGACACGCGGGTCCGGTTGCGGTCCTGCTCCAGCACGAGCGTCGCGAACTCCGCATCTTCCAGCCGGATGCGCAGCACCGCCCGCTCCGACAGGCCGATCTCGCCGCTGTGGTGATACTTGTGGAACAGCAGGCGCGCATCGGTCACCACCAGACCCGCCAGGCCCGCGTCCGTCGCCGCGAAGTCCGCGTCATTAAGGTACAGCCGGAACGTCTCCCCCGGCTGGAACCGGCACCACACGCTGATCCGCTGGCGGGCGCGCTCCGAAAGCGCCCGCCACGTATCCCCGCCGACCTCGTGAATGTCGTGGTTGAGCAGTTCATGCTCGATCCCGCACACACCGTTCACCCGCTCAAGCCAGTGCATCGCCGTCGCCGCGTCCGGGATCACCACCTCGCACGTCACCCCGCCGCCCTCGCGGGCGTGCGTCGCGCACTTGAGCGAACGGCTGGACATCTCATGACTCACGAAATACGGCATCGGCCGGTTGAACGGCCGCGGAAGCCCCGGCAGTTCCCCCATCGCCTTGAAGAGGTCTCGCGTCGACTGGTTGCTCTTGAGGTGATGCTCGTGACCGCGCTCGATCTGCGAGGCCGATCGCGAAGTCCCGGTCGCCTGGTCCACGAACGCCAGCGGCCGCGCCACCAGGGTCTCCGCACTTTCGCTCCCCGAGAACACGCAGCGGACGGGAAACGACGCGCGGAAACCTTCATCATCCAGCCACACCGAATCAAACGCGAAACGAACCCCGTTCTGATCGCAACCCAGCACCACCAGGTAAGGCCGATCCCACGAGGGATGAAGCTCCGTCGGGTACTCACGCTCCGGTCGAGCACCCGTCGC
>JBGTFI010000060.1:0-5643 GCA_041747335.1 Phycisphaeraceae bacterium
GCGTTGTGATACATCGTCACGCCGATGCGGTTGTCCAGGTTGATGCCGCTGAAGAAGAGATCCTGGACGTTCATCCCCGCCTGCGTGTACCCCAGTTCGGGCAGGGGGGTGTCGGCTGCGGTGACCATGCCGTCGCCGTTGGTGTCGGCCTCCCCGGCAATGACGATGGTGCGACGCGTGCCCCCTGGCTCGCGCACCGAGGCGAAGACACCTGGCCCGTTTCCCCGGTCGCCCGCCCAGACCACCACCTCGCCCTTCTCACTGATGCCCGGAGCGCGCCCGGTGGTGTTCCATCCGCCGGTGATGGTCGAGGCCAGGGTCGTCATGGTCGCGCCCTCGAAGAGGACCACGTCGCCGGCGGTGAACGAACCGTTGCGGATGACGATGTTGCCTCCATCGGCGGCCATGGGCCGGTAGCCGCCGCCGAAGAGATTCATGAGCTTGGTGTCAGCACCTCGAACGCCGGTGGCATTGAACCACAGCGAGGTGTCGAGGGCGGTATCCAGGGCCAGGAATCCGAACCCCCCGTCGTTGGCGGCGGTGGGCAGGTTCACGGCTTCGAACGCATCGAGGCTGGTGGAAACAACGTTCCATGACGGGGGAGAGGCGTTGGCATCCCAGCTTCTTACAAAGCTCGACCCGGAGAAGGTGTCGAGCGCGCCGACGCGGTTGCCGTCGGTGATCTTCGCAAAGGAATAGCGGCGCGCACTGGGGGTAAACGCGATGTTTCGCGCCGCGGCGGTGCCGTTGCTGACCATCAGGCCCCGCCCGGTGGTCGGTCCGGTGAGATCGGCGACGAAGGCGACGTTGCCGGCGTTGTTGACGGAGACCTCGGGGAAAATGGAATTAAGGGTGTACCCCGCCTGGTCCTGCTGCCCGGTGGAGGCGATGACGTCGAAGTGGTAATAGACGCTCAGCAGCAGCCGCGGTTCGAGGGCTTCGAGCAAGAGTGGCTGACCCTGGGATGCCGGACGACGACAGCGGCTGAATCGCGTATGACGAATCGCTGAAGCGCGCACGTTGCGGTCACACTGCATGTCGATCTCCTATTGAGGATTGAATATGGTGCGAATTCGATCGAATTGATTTGCACGCCCGACTGGCGGAAATGGCCACTGCCCCCCCGCAATGCCAGTGTACCGTTCCCGCGCGAACTTACCTAGCCCGATTTGCGCTGTGCTTATCCGATTCTTGGCGGTTTCAAGGAGAACCCGCGCCCGCCAGCTCTGGTAAGATGGGTAGGCCATGAGTGCGGACGACCAGCTTGTTGACGTCGTGGTCTGGACCGGCAGGGAGCGGGCCGGACTTGCCCAGCGCGTGGTCGAGCGCATGGCCGGCGCGATCCATGTCGTCGGCGCGGGCGGGCCGGACGCCGCCGAACGGGACGGGCTGGCAAAGCAGTTGCGATGTCCGTCAGGAGACGACTTCCGCAAGCTGTTGATCGATCATCATCCCGCCTATGTATTCGTCGCATCCTGCGACGGACTGCGCGAGGGGGACTTCGCCGTGGCGGTCGGGCAGGGGGCTGTGGTCCTCACCGTCGAACCGGTCGCCTCAGGCCTGAGCGAGTGGGCGACTTCCCGCCGAAGGGCACGGGCGCTCGTGGGGGCGACGGCCACCATGGACACCGCCACGCGCGAGAGCGACGTTATCGAACTGGGAAGAGTTATCCACGTTCCCGCGATGGTCCGGTCGCCGGGGTGGCTTCGCGCAACCGACCCGTCCGAGGCGGTCGGCAGGCCGCGGTTGATCGCAATGACCAGCTTCGGTGGGCGGGAAGAGTGGTCGCTCTACGGCCGGCTGTTCGACGCCTGGCGGTCCGCGCTGGCTTGGGGGGCGCTGCCGGTGACCATTGACGCCTCCCTGGCTGGGCACGGCGAGCGCGTGCCGGAGGATATCCGAGACGCGCGCGGGTCCATGACAGCCCATGGACGCCTGGCGGAAGGGTGTACGGTGAGTGTCTGTGCGAGCGACGCCAGCGGGGGGCACACCCGCCGCCTGGAAGTCGTGGGTGAGGGCGGCCGGCTTCGGGTGGACGACCGGGGATACAGCCTGGTCGATGCCCGGGGGCGGGAACTCGACGGCTTCGATCCGGGAGTCGGGGCGGTACCGGGGCTGGACGAACTGATCGCGGGTCAGTGGAGGGGGCTGCTGGATCGGCGCGGCGGGGGGGACGAGGGCAGGCGGATGGTCGAGGAGTGCGAGGTCGCGGCCTGCTGCCTGGCGAGCCTGCTCAGCGCCCGCACGGGCGACCCGGAGCGCCCGGGGAGGCTGCTCGAACTGCACGGATTTGCCTGAAGGCGGGGGGATGTCTAGACTGTCGCCCAGTTCCGGTTTGGGCCGATTGTGACGTTTCGACCAACGGGTTGGACGCGGCGCAAACAGGGGCGGGAGTTTGACCGTCGGCCGAACCCCCGCCCGAGCCTGATCGGAATCAGCCGGCGCATCCTTCTCGGATCCGACCGCGCGCAGCCGGCCCGGATAACCGGATGTCGCCTGAACAACCCGGAACGTGCGACCGATAGCCCGTAGTGTAACGGTAACACACCAGGTTTTGGTCCTGGGATTCCTGGTTCAAATCCAGGCGGGCTAGTTTTGCCTCCCACGAGGCTGGAGCGATGCGGATGAGCGCCAGGAACGGTCATAAGGTCCAATCGGGCAGGCCCGTGGACGCGGTCATTCTCGCCGCGGGCGAGGGTAAACGCATGGCCGCCGCGGGAGATCGTGTTCGCCCGAAGGTGGTCTATGAGGTGGCCGGGCAACCGATGATCCGCTGGGTCGTCCAGGCGTGCCTCGAAGCGGGCGTGCGGCGCTGCATCGTCGTCATCGGGTTCGAGGGCGGACAGGTGCGCGATGCCCTGGCGGGCCTGGACGCCTGCCTCTTCGTCGAGCAGTCCGAGCGCAAGGGGACCGGGCACGCAACGCGGATGGCCCACCCTCTTTTCGGTCCGGGGCAGGACGATGGCGACGCGTTCGTACTCGCGGGCGATGGCCCGCTCATCCGCGCGCAGACCCTCAGAACGCTGCTTGAAACCCACCGGGCGCACGGCGCCGCGGCCACCCTCGCGACCTCCGTGATTGAGAACCCGCAGGGGTATGGCCGGGTGATCCGCGATGCGCAGGGACGCTTTGAGCGCATCGTTGAGCAGAATGACGCCAGCCCCGCCGAACTCCTGGTGCGGGAGATCAACCCAAGCTACTACTGCTTCGACGTCCGCAAGCTGTTCTCGGCCCTGGCGCGGGTGCGGAGTGAGAACTCCCAGGGCGAGTACTACCTGACGGACGTTCCGGGACTGCTCAGGTCCGATGGCGAAGCGGTGGTGGTCGTCGACGCCGTCCCCCCTCAGGACGTGCTGAGCATCAACACGCCGGATCAACTGGCGGAAGTGGATCGCCTGCTTCGCGCGCGCGAAGCGCGGCGGACCGCCCCGCTGGGAACCGGCAGGAGTCTGGCATGAGCCACACGGACAGGGATTCGCTGAAGATCTTCACGGGCAGGGCCAGCCGCGGGCTGGCGGAGAGCATCTGCCGTCACCTGGAGCTTCCGCTGGGCCAGGGCCACACGGACATGTTCCCCGACGGCGAGATCATCGTGAAGCTCGAGGAGGACGTGCGCGGGCGCGACTGCTTCGTCATCCAGAGCACCTACCATCCGGTCAACGCCCACCTGATGGAGCTGCTGATCTTCATCGACTGCCTTCGTCGCGCCAGCGCCAGGCGCATTACCGCGGTGCTTCCCTACTACGGTTACGCCCGGCAGGACCGCAAGGACGAGGGCCGCACGCCCATCACCGCGAAGCTGGTGGCGAACCTGATCACCACCGCCGGCGCCGACCGCGTCATGGCGATGGACCTGCACGCGCCGCAGATCCAGGGTTTCTTCGATATTCCGCTGGATCATCTCCACGCGGCGCCGGTCATCATCGACTACCTCCAGTCGGTGCGCCACGAGATGGGGGACCTGTGCTTCGTCAGCCCCGACGTGGGAAACGTCAAGATGGCCACCCACTACGCCACCTGGCTCGGGGGAGACCTTGCGATCATCGACAAGCGGCGCAAGAGCGGGGTGGAGGTTCAGTCGAACAACATCATCGGCAGCGTCCGGGGCAAGACCGTGATCATGGTCGACGACATGATCTCCACCGCCGGGACGATCTGCGAGGCCGCGAAGCTGGTGATGGAGAACGGCGCCAGGGACGTGATCGCGGCCTGCACCCACGCCGTGCTGGTGGGGCTGGCTCTCGAACGCCTCGCGGATGCGCCCATCAGCCGGGTGATCGTGTGCGATACGATCCCCTGCGGCAACCGCTGCCAGCCGATCGAGAACAAGCTTGTTGAGCTTTCGGTGGCCGAGCTGCTGGGCGAAGGCGTGCACCGCATCCACCACAATCAATCGGTCTCCAGCCTCTTCCGCCATCAGGCGGCGGGGAAACGATAGACGCGCGGCAGGACCGGCTCCTGCTCATCCAGTGAGAACCCACAAGAGATTTTTTTCATCGGAGTGAAACGAGATGGCGACGCAGCAGATTCCAAGACTTGAAGCGGAACTTCGTGAACGGCACGGCACGCGCTACAGCCGGCGCCTGCGCAAGACCGGGCAACTGCCCGCGGTGGTCTACGGCCACAAGCAGGATCCCGCCCACGTGGCCGTCAACGGCGAAGCGGTGACGGACCTGCTCCACCGGCACGCCCACCTCGTCGAGGTCGCGGTCAATGGCCAGGCCGAACCCTGCCTCATCAAGGACGTGCAGTGGGACCACCTGGGCAGCACGATCGTCCACGTGGACTTCGCCCGCGTGGACCTCACCGAGAAGGTGGAGGTCGAGGTCGAGGTCGTACTCTTCGGGGATGCGAAAGGCCTCAAGGAAGCCCACACGTTCCTCGATCAGCAGCTCAAGGCGCTCGAAGTCCGCTGCCTGGCGACGGACATTCCCGAAGTGATCCGCGTGGACGTGAGCGACCTGGCGGCTGGTGAATCGCTCACGGTGTCCGACCTCCAGCTACCCCAGGGCGTCGAGGCGGTGTCGCCCCCCGAAGCGGTCGTCGCGTCGATTCACCTGGCGGCCGCTGCCGAGCCGGAGGTCGAAACCCTGCCCGCGGAGGGCGCTGCCGCCGAGCCGGAAGTGCTCAAGAAGGGCAAGGCCGAGGAAGAGAGCGAGGATTGACCGGGGCGTGGGGTGTTGTGCGTTGAGTGGTGAGCGGCTTGTGATGGAACTCCCACGGAGGGTCGCTTGCGCGGCCTTCCGTGGGCTTTTTCTGGATGCGGCATGAAGCTGATCGTCGGCTTGGGCAATCCGGGCCTGGAATACGCTCAGACCCGCCACAACGTCGGATTCATGGCGGTCGAGCGCCTTTCCAGCCGGCACGCGCTCGAACCGGCCAAGGCGCGCTTTCAGGGCCTGGCCGGCGACGGCGTCGTCGCCGGTGAGCGTTGCCTCCTGCTGCGCCCGATGACCTATATGAACCGTTCTGGGCGCTCGGTGCGCGCGGCGGTCGATTTCTACAAGCTGGACCCTACAACGGACCTGATCGTCATCGTCGATGACGTGGCGCTTCCCTGCGGTCGCATCCGCCTGCGCACCGAGGGCAGCGCCGGCGGGCACAACGGGCTGGCGGACAACCAGCAGGCCCTCGCCACCGCGC
>JBGTFI010000061.1:0-1632 GCA_041747335.1 Phycisphaeraceae bacterium
TCCTTCGGCACCTGCGCCCGGGCCAGCCGCGCATCGTCGCCCGCTACCAGCCGCCCCGCCTGAGCCGAAGACAGCCGTTCATCCACCTCGCGCACTGGAACGGCCACAGCCTTGCGCAGCGCATCAACGAACGCGCGGCTCTCGGTGGCCTGCGCGCCCCGCCCGCCGGACAGCGTCAGGGGAAGGCCCACGACAATCTCAGAAATCTCCAGGTCGCTAACCAGCGCGGCCACAGCTCGAATAGCCGCCTCCGGCGTCCGGGCTGTCACGGCTGGCCGCGGGTGGGCGTACATACCCAGTTCGTCGCTCACCGCGACGCCCACACGCACCTTGCCCGGGTCGAGTGCGAGGATTCGCGGATGGTGGACGGTGGTTGGCTGCTGCGTCATAGACAGGTGTTCAGGGTACCGCTTCATCGGCTGTGCGGCTTCGGAATTCCACATCCAGGCGGAACCCGAACCGCGGTAGCCAGCGCGCCCAGCCGGGCGACAGGCCAACCTCTACATCCTCAATACCATACCGCTCCAGCAGGATAGCTTCCGCTTCCACCGGTGACTTGCCCGTCACGGCATCTTTCACAGCGTCCCGGGAAACCCCCCGCGCGAACTCCCCCTGGATTCGCAATTCGGTGAGCACAGTCCCCGTTTCCGCATCCACCTGCCGCGCGCCGGTCTCCACTGCCCGAACCGTTCCCGGGATAAACTCGCCATCCACGTCATCACCGCTGAGCACACGGCGAGCCACCGCATCCAGCGTCTCCTGCACCACCGCGAGCGCGGTGATGGTCACGGTGACCTCCATCAGGACGACGTCAGTCGGTTCGCCGACCGGAGGCCGGACCGCGCCGGTTTCAACCGAGGTTTCAGCCGTACGCAGGAACACCGCGTCCTGTGGACGCGCCTCGATGAGTCCTTCGCGCACGCTTTCGGACGTTTCGAGGGAGCGGGCCAGGGCATTCAACGCCAGCACGTCATTCGGGGAAACGGCCGGGCGCGGCTCACTGGTTCCTCCGGAGGCGAGCTCCGGGTTCGTCACCTGGAGGAAGCGGAACCGCTCCTCAAACCAACCGGCAACTGCGCCCGCCTCCACGTTCCCCTCCTCGCCCGGCCGCATCGCCGTCGCCGTCGCCTCGATGGACCCGTTGGCGGGGACCGTCACCGTTTCGCTGATCTCGAATGGGAAGAAGTCGCCGCCCGCCAGAAGCGAGGTGCCGGCTGCAACGACAACGTCCGCCGAGGTGCTGTTGGAAATCACCAGTCCCACCGTGGCCGAACCAACACCAACCATGGCTGTGCCGGTCGCTGGGACCGCCAGCGTATACCGCTGCTCAGAAGTGATTCGTGTCGCCGGGACGTCGTACGTCGTGAAGTTGATCTCGTCGAACTCCTCCGAAGCCCGGATAGCCACCAGCTCCGTCACCGTCTCCGTCGGTGGATACGCGACGATGGTCCCGGAGGGGGCAAGCGTGAACGCCAGCGCCACGGCAGCACACGCTACGCCCGCGATTACCAGGACCTGGATGTACCGGCCGATGTTCGGCGCGGCGAAACTCAACTTGCCAAGACGCCAAATCATCCGCCCAGGCGCGTCCCAGCGTACGTGTTCTGGCCGCCGGGCGACCGGCACGCGCAG
>JBGTFI010000062.1:0-11899 GCA_041747335.1 Phycisphaeraceae bacterium
GCCGGCTGCTGGTGTTGCGCGAAGGGCTTCGAGCGAAGATGCAGGAGACGCGCCGCGAGGCCGGCGCCGCACGCCAGGCGACCGAGCGTCTGGTGGCGCACATGCAGGGGGTGATTCAATCGATCGGGGGGATGGTGACGGGCGCGGGGACATACGACCCGCGTGGTTCGAAGTGCGGCGCGACGATGAACTTCAGCACGTTCTCGGCCACGGGCTGAGCAAGGAATGTGACGGACGATGAGTCTCGGAGGAGCGCTCAACATCGGCAGGACGGGCCTGATCGCCAACCAGGCGGCGATCGAGGTGACGGGCAACAACCTTGCCAACATCTCGACGGAGAACTATCACCGTCAGCGGATCGGGCTGGCGCCGGGGACCAGCCGCCAGATTCAGCAGGGCATCTTCGTGGGGACGGGGGTGCGGATCAGCGAGGTCACGCGGATGGTGGACGAGGCGCTCGAGTCGCGCATCCGGGATTCGACCTCGCAGCAGTCGGCTTCAGCGGCGAGGCAGGAGATTCTCGCGCAGATCGAGGCGCTCGAGAACGAGTTCACCGACCACGACCTCTCGACGCAGCTCGCGCAGTTCTTCGACGCCTTCAGCGAGCTGGCGAACACGCCCGACGACGCGGCGGTGCGCAACGTGGTGATCAACCAGGGCAGGACGCTGGCGAGCTTCATCAACAACCTCGGACGCGAGTTCGGGGCGCTGCGGCAGCAGGCGGACGCGGGGATCGTGGACGCGGTGCGCGCGGCCGACGACCTGCTGTCGCGCATCGAGCTGATGAACCGGCAGATCGCCTCGCTCGAGCGCGGCGCGGGGGGAGCGCACGGGTTGCGCGACGAGCGCGACAAGCTGCTGGGGGAACTGAGCCAGTACCTGGAGATCTCCGTCAACGAGCAGGCCAACGGCGCGGTGGACGTGTTCGTCGGGTCGCTGCCGATCGTTCTCAACGGACAGTCGCGGGGATTGACGGTCGAGCAGAGTACGATCGATGGGCAGCCGGTGGTTTCGGTGTCGATCCGGGCGGACGGGCGGGAGGTCTCGACGCGCTCGGGGAGGATCGGGGCGCTGATCGAAGCGCGCGAGCGCGACATCAACGGGGCCATCCAGGCGCTCGACCGGTTCGCCAACGAGCTGATCTTCCAGGTCAACCGCGTTCACAGCCAGGGGATCGGGCTTTCGGGCCATCAGTCGATCACCGCGACGAACCGCGTCGCGGATGCCTCCGCCGCCCTGCACACTTCGGACGCCAACCTCAAGTTCAATGTGTCGCACGGCAGCTTTGTCATGCAGGTCAAGCAGAACGGGCTGACGGAATCGACGCGGATCGACATCGATCTTGACGGGATCGGCCCGACGGACACTTCGCTTGCGAGCCTGGCGGCGCAGATCAATGCGAGCGTGGCGAACGTGAGCGCGACGATCACGACCGACGGGCGGTTGAAACTGGACACCACGGGCCCGGGGATTGAGCTGAGCTTCAGCGACGACACCTCCGGGGTTCTGGCGGCGCTGGGGCTGGGGACGTTCTTCGCCGGTTCGGGGTCGGGCAACATCGCGGTGAGCGCGGTGGTGGCGGCGAACCCCAGCCGGGTGGCGGCGGCGGCCAACGGTCAGGGCAAGAGCCCGGGGAACAACGAGGCGGCGCTGGCGATCTCGCAGCTGCGCAGCCGGTCGTATTCGGGGGACGGGCCGGGCGTGGTGCAGCTCCGGAACGCGCACGTGGAGGAGTTCGCAGTCCGCCTGGGGCAGGCGAATCAGGCGGTCGAGGCAGACCGCGTCGTGAGCGAAAACCTCCGCGCCCAACAGCAGGCGGTCAGCGGCGTGAACGTGGATGAGGAGGCGATCAACCTGCTCTCCTTCCAGCGCGCCTACCAGGGCAGCGCGCGGTTCCTGCAGGTGGTGGACGAGCTGCTCGACACGCTGCTTCAACTGGTCTAACCAAACAACCCACAACCCACAACCCACAACACCCAACACCCAACCCATGAGCATCCTAGGCACCACGGCCACGCGAACGACGACGGCGCTCTCGACGGCGAACCTGTTGTCGGCGCTGCGCCACACCCAGCGTCAGCTTCTCGATGCGCAGAATCAGATCGCCACCGGTCTGGCGGTCGGCAAGCCCTCGCAGGCCCCGGAGAAGGCGTCGATCATTCTGTCGCTGACGCAACGGATCACGGATCGGGATCAGTATCAGCGCAACCTTGGCCATGCGGCCAGGGTTCTCGACGGGACGGACGTGGCGATGGGGGATGCGCTGCGTCAGGTGGAGCAGGCCAAGTCGATCGCGCTGGAGCAGGTGAACCTCGGGGATCCGGAGATCCGCAGGAACCAGGCGGGGGTGATCGACGGGGTGCTCACGGGCCTGCTCCAGGTGGCCAACCGCGTGTTCGACGGCGTGGCGCTCTTCGGCGGGGATCGCGGGGGGATGGAGCCGCCCTTCCAGGAGTTCCTCGGGGGCATCCGTTACGTCGGGGCGAAGACGGACATGGCCGCGGACGTTGGGCTGCTCGACCCGCTGGCCTTCACGAGCAATGGCGAAGCCGCGTTCGGCGCCCTGTCGATGCGCGTGATGGGCGACCGGGACTTCGATCCCCAGGCGACGGCGGCGACGCGGATCAATGATGTGAACGGCGCGCGGGGGGTGGGGATCCGCCGCGGTTACGTGGTGGTGACGGTGAACGGTGTTTCGGCGAACGTGGACCTCACCACGGCGGACACGTTGGGGGACGTGGTGACGCGGGTGAACGCGGCGATCGCGGCGGTGGATCCCGCCGCCGGGTCGCTGGGGATCGCCGGATCGGGCTTCGAGTTGACGGCTGGGGCGGGGGACAGCGTGTCGATCAGCGAGTTGGGGAACGGGTACACGGCCGGCGACCTGGGCATCGTGCTGTCCGCGAGCGGGGAGACGGCCGCGGGCGCCGATATCGATCCGAGGCTCACGTCGCTGACGTCGCTGGCATCGCTGGGCGTACCGATCGACTTCACCAGCGGGCTGCGGATCACGCAGGGGGCGCGAACGGCGATCGCGGACTTCAGCGGCGCCCAGACCGTGGAGGACGTGATCAACGAGATCGAGCGGCTGAACCTCGGCCTGCGTTTGGAGATCAACGCCCAGGGCACGGGGCTGAACCTTCTTACCGACGTCAGCGGGATCGAGCTGTCCGTAGGGGAAGTAAACGGCGGGACGACGGCGACGGACCTGGGCATCCGCACCTTCAACCGTTCGACGCTGCTGACGGACATTTCGCACGGCCTGCACAAGGCGGTGGGTGGGATTCACCGCAACGAAGGCCAGAACGACCTGCGTTTTCGCCTGGCGGACGGCACGCGGGACTTTGAAGTGAACCTTGACGGCGCGGCGACGATCGGGGATGTGATCGACGCGATCGCGGGGGCGGCTGCGGCGGCGGGGTTGAACGTCGGGTCTCCGGGCGATGCCGGGACGGACTTCAACGTGGGGCTGGCGGTGGATGGGAACGGATTCCAGATCGAGGACCGCACGGCCGGGGGAGGGGCGTTCGCGGTCGAGGCGGTGCTGGGCGGTCTGGCGGCGGGGGAGCTTGGGTTGCTTGCGAGCGCGCCCGTGGGGGGGACGCTGGTGAGCTCGGATGTGACCAAGGTTCGCGTGGAGAGCGTGTTCACGCATTTGATGAATCTTCGAGATTCTCTGGTGTCCAACGACGAGTCCGGCATCTTCTTTGCTGGAGATAAGATCGAAACGGACCTTGATGCGCTCGCGCGGGCCGCGGCGGACATCGGGGTCAGGAGCAACCAGGTGAAACAGCAGGCGAATCTGAACACGGACGTGCAGCTTTCGGAGAAGGCGCTGCTCAGTCAGATTCAGGATGCGGACCTGACGGAGGTGATCACGCGGTTCACGACGTTGCAGCAGCAGCTTCAGGCCTCGTTCCAGGTCGGTTCGCTGAATCTGCAGCAGAGCTTTCTCGATTTTTTGCGCTAGTTGGCGCAACGATTGCGCGTCGCGTTGACCATCGGCCGGTCATCGCGGTGCGGACAGGGACGGCAGGACGCCGTCCACCGGACTTGAGGACGCGCGGCGTCCCGGTCCGGACGAGTGATCCAGGATGGATGGCCGAGCGAAGGACGAGCACGATGGTCGTCAACACGTCGCGGTTCGGTGAGGTCGAGGTCGATGACGCGCGGGTCATCACGTTCCGCCAGGGGCTGCTTGGGTTCCCGCAGCACAAGCGGTACGTGCTGATCCAGACGGGCGAGGACAGCTACTTCTACTGGATGCAGTCGGTGGAGCTTCCGAGCCTGGCGTTCGTGGTGACGGATCCGAGCCACTTCGTCTCGAGCTACCGCGTGCCGCTGCGGCCCGAACACATGCAGGATCTCGGGATCGGGTCGCTCGATGAGGCGCAGGTGTTCGTGATCGTAAACAAGCGGGGGAACCTGCTGACGGGGAATCTCCAGGGCCCGCTGGTGATCCACGTGACGAAGCTCGAGGGCGAGCAACTGGTGCTCTCGGATCGCAGGTTCACCACGCGCGTGCCGCTGATCGAGCTGCCGAGCCTGGTGACGGCCGCCGCGGGTTGAGTTCCCCGCTCGCGGGAGGCGGTAGGTCGCGGGGGCGACCGGCGCAGGGATGTGTCGAACGGTATTCACAAGGCCCACGGAAGGAGCCTTTTCCCATGCTCGTGCTTTCACGTCAGCGTGACGAGACCATCATCATCGGTGACGCCATCGAGATCACCGTGGTGGACATCCGGGGCGACAAGGTGAGGCTGGGGATCAACGCCCCGAAGCAGGTGCAGGTGCATCGCAAGGAGGTTTACGAGGCGATTCTTCGTGAGAACACCGAGGCGAGCTGCGTCCAGCCGAGCGACGTGCGCGCCTCGAAGGCGAACCTGCGTCAGGTCGGTCCGCGCTGGACCGGGGCGCGGGCCGGATAACCCGGAATCATCGACCGCCACCGTCAGACCGGTGGATGTGAGGCAAACGCCGGTCGAGTCAACCCCGCCGTCGCGACCCCGAAATGGGACAGCGCGACGCCCCGCGTGCCAGGTCGCACGCGGGTGTCGGACAATCAAGGAGGATTGTCATGTCCAGAATCAACACGAATGTTTCGGCGCTGATCGCCCAACACAACCTCGCTCGCGCCAACGAAGACCTCAACGCACGGCTCGAACACCTGAGCACCGGTCTGCGCATCAGCCGCGGGGCGGATGACCCGGCCGGTCTGATCGTTTCCGAACGCCTGCGCAGCGAGATCACGGGTGTGACGCAGGCGATCGACAACTCCGAGCGGGCCGCGAACGTCATCGCGACGACGGAGGCGGCCCTGGCGGAGATCTCCAACCTGCTGACGACGATCAAGGGTCTGGCGATCGAGGCTGCCAACCGCGGCGCGTTCAGCGACACCGAGGTCGAAGCGAACCAGCTTCAGATCGACTCGGCGGTCGATTCGATCACCCGCATCGCCAACACCACCAGTTTCGCCGGGCTCAAGCTCCTCAACGGGAACCTGGACTACATCACCAGCGGGATCAACCCCGCGCAGATCCAGGATGTGCGCGTGTTCGGCGCCAACTTCGGCACCGCCTCGCACGTCCCGGTGAACGTTGAAGTCCTCAACAGCGCCCAGACCGCCCAGCTCTTCATCGATGGGGACGTCGCCGGCACCGGCGGGGCGCTGCTCTCGTCGGTCACCTTCGAGCTGACCGGCCCCAAGGGCGTCGAAGTGCTCTCGTTCGTCAGCAGCCAGACGATGTCCGCCATCGTCTTCGCCATCAACCAGATCAAGGACGCCACGGGCGTGTCGGCATCTCTGGTGAACGCGGCGAACCAGGGGTCGGGCATCGTCCTCTCGAGCCAGGACTACGGCTCGGACGCCTTCGTCGGTGTCAAGCTCGTCAGCAAGCAGGGTGCTGTTCCCACCAACTTCAAGAGCTACGAAGACGCCGCCTTCAGCGTGCAGCGGGAGCGCGACAACGGCGAGGACGTTCTGGCGCTGGTCAACGGCAACCTCGCCCTGGGCAAGGGAAGACGGATCGGGCTGCGCTCCACCCTGCTCAACATCGAGATGAACCTGACGGTCGCCGCGGCGACGACCCTTGGGACCTACTCGTTCGCGATCACCGGCGGCGGGGCGACGTACCAGGTCGGGCAGACCGTCGATTCGAGCAATCAGGTCGGCTTCGGCATCCAGTCGGTGGCCGCGGGTAAGCTCGGCACGGACACCATCGGGTTCCTCAACTCGATCGTCTCCGGGGGCGACAACAGCCTGGTCAACCGCGCCGAGCGCGAGGCGTCGCTCATCATCGACGCGGCGATCGACCAGATCGCGGTCATGCGAGGCAGGCTGGGCGCCTTCGAACGCAACACGCTCCAGACCGCCATCCGCAGCCAGCAGATCGCCCTGGAGAACCTGACTTCTGCCGAGAGCGAGATTCGCGACACGGACTTCGCCGAAGAGACCGCCGCGCTCACCCGCGCCCAGATCCTGGTCAACGCCGGAACCTCGACGCTGGCGCTCGCCAACAGCTCGGCGCAGAACGTGCTGGCCCTGCTGGGGTAAGGCAGGGGGCAGGGTTTAGGGTTTAGGGTGTGGACGTCCAAGGTCCAAGGCCATCAATCTTCAATCGCCGCCCGCCGCCCGCCTAATGCCAAGCGGCTAATCCGCCGATGATCCCGGTGGGTCCGTGGGGACGCGGAGAGGGCTGGGCGATGACCCTACATGAAGATGAGCACATCCAGGCCGCTCTGCGCGCCGCACTCCAGGAGGCGCTCGATACGCGTCGTCCGCTGCACCTTTCCCTGTTTGATCCGTCTTTGCCGGATGTGAGGCCTGGGCAATTGCCTGTTCTGGATCAAGGCGGGAGTGGTTGCCTATGCGAGGCGCATCTGGTGACTGTTTCCGACGACGGTGAGTTGAATGTCACGCTGCCCGACTGCTGGCAGGTGGAATCCTGCATGACGCCCGGCCGGTTCATCTTCGGACTCGTGGGTCGGGCGAATCAGCGGGTGGGGTTTACCACGCACGTGGTGGCGGTCAAGACCAACGGCGAGCGGACCACCGGCCTGACGCTCGCCGCACCGGCCTATCCCCGTCGGGCTCAACGGCGCGAGTTCTGCCGCGTCCATGTGCTCGATCCGGAAACACCCCTGTCGCGGGTCTGGCCTCTGGCCAACCTTCACCAGTGTCCGGGGATCGAGACCATGGCGATGGCCGTCTTTCGCTCCACCGATCGCCAGGAACCGCGCATCCTCCCGGTCCCGGCCAGCGCCCAACCTCCGGCGATGGCCGCCGCGATCGTGGATATCAGCGCGGGGGGCGTGGGGTTGGGCATGGCCAACGGTTGCGTGGAGCGCCTAAGCCGTGAGGGATGGTACTGGCTCGAACTGAGTCTGCCCCAGACGCCCACCTCGCTGCCGGTGGTCGCCCGATGCGTCCACCACCGCCCGCGCACGGAAAAGACCTGCCAGGTCGGTTTCCAGTTCGTATTTCTTCACCACATCCGCTACCGCACCTTCTTTGTGGACGAGGTCTGCCGCTTCGTGGCGCAGATTCAGCAGCGGCTGCTGCGCCGTCAGCACGATCGCCGGCCCGGTGAACGTGAAGCGGGCTGAGCTATACTGCTCAGGGATTCCCTCGCCCCGCGTGGGCGAATCCCCTGGACATTGGCCTTCGGACCCCGGACCCCGGACCCCGGACCTTGGACCCATCCCCCTCCCCCGCGGCTGACGGTTCCTCGAGCATCGAGATTGAAGTCCGCGTGCGCTACCCCGAGTGCGACCCGATCGGCGTGGCGCACCACAGCGTCTACGCCGTCTGGATGGAGATTGCCCGCACGGACTTGCTCCGCAGGCAGGGCACGCCCTACAGCGAACTCGAGAAGCAGGGGGTCTTCTTCGTCGTCGCCCGGATGACCATCCGCTACCGCAGGCCCGCGCGGTACGACGATCTGCTGCGGGTGATCGCCACGCACCAGCCGGGCGAGAGCATCAAGGTCGAGCACACCTACGAGATCCGGCGGGGAAGCGAACTGCTCGCGGATGCGTCAACCACTCTCGTCTGCGTGGACCGCGAAGGCCGCCCGCGCCGGATCCCGGAAGGAATCTTCACCACGAGCCGCGACCGTGAGGAAGCGTCACCCTGATCACCCGGCGAAATCCCACCCCCGGATTCCCTCCACGACGATCCCCAGCATTTCCTCCAGGATCTCATGTGTCATCGCCGGAATCGGCATCAGCACGATCACATCCCCCAGCGGGCGGATGATGAGGCCCTTCTCCCGCATGGCGGCGCAGACGGCCGCGCCGGTTCTTCTGGAGAAGTCAAACGACTCGGCCCGGTCGCGGTCCCGGCACAGCTCGATGCCGACCATCAGCCCCCGTTGACGGATGTCCAGCACGTGCGGATGCCCGCGCAGGGGATCGAGTCGCTCGCGGATGGTCTCCGCTGAGCGATTGACCTGTTCGAGCAGGTGATTCTTCTCAAAGAGATCCAGCGACGCCAGCGACGCGGCGCAGGCCAGGGCGTTGCCGGTGTACGTGTGCCCGTGAAAGAGCGTCCGCCGTTCCTCGAACTCGCCGCAGAAGGCGCGCTCCACTTCGTCGGTTGTCAGCGTCGCCGCCAGCGGCAGGTATCCCCCGGTGATGCCCTTACCCAGACAAAGGATGTCCGGCGAGACCCCTTCGTGCTCGCAGGCGAACATCCTGCCCGTGCGTCCGAAACCGGTGGCGACTTCATCGGCGATCAGCAGCACGTCATATCGCCTGGCCAGTTCCTCCACCGCGCGCACAAAACCGACCGGCTGACAGATCATCCCCGCCGCTCCCTGCATCACCGGCTCGATCACGAGTGCGGCCGTCTCGTCCGCACTTTCCCGCAGCATCGCCTCGAGCCGGCCCAGGCAGTGGCCCATCAGCCGTTCGCCCAGCGCCGCGTCTTCGCTCGGCCAGCCTTCGCCGCGTGGGCTTGACTCGATCCCTTCGGGCGGGCGGCAGGCATCGGGCGCGGGAAACCACGTCGTCGAGAAGACCATCGACGCGAACGGCCGGTGAAACAATTCGCTGTATCCGACCGACATCGCCCCGGTCGTATCGCCATGATACGCCCCGGCCAGCCCGATGAAACGCCGCTTTTCCGGTCGGCCGCGGTGGTGCCAGTAGCCCACCGCCATCTTGAACGCCACCTCCACGGCCGTGGCCCCCGCGTCGCTGTAAAAAACCTTGCTCAGTTGCCCCTTGCCCGGCGCGATCGCGCACAGCCTGGCCGCCAGCTCGATGCTCGGGGGCGAGGCCAGCCCCAGCAGCGTCGTGTGCGCGACCTTCCCGAGCTGCTCGCGGATCACCCGGTCGATCTCCGCCACGCGGTGCCCGTGGACGTTGCACCACAGGCTCGAGACCCCGTCGATGTAGCGCCGGCCATCGGTGTCGTATAGATACGGCCCGTCGGCGCGGTCGATGATGAGAGGCCGCGCTTCACGCCACTGCTTCATGGGGGTGAACGGGTGCCAGACGTGCGCGTGGTCCAGGGCCGCGAGACGCCGGGTGTGTTCCATCAACTCATTCATGCGCGCAGGATAACACGATCACTCCGGCAGGAAGAACCGGGTTTCGCTAACCTGACACGCCCATGACCACCATGGATCCACAGCCCACAGGTCGTCCCGGTCGAGCGCTGCTCGCCCTTCTCCTGCTCGTCCCGGTGCCGACGTTCGGAACACTCATGGCCATGGTCATCGCGCCCGGGCCGTGGGGCGAGAAGGTATTCATCGCCTGCAAGGTATGGATTCTCGCGTTCCCGATCGAGTGGTACCTGGCTGTGGAACGCGGCAGGCCGAGCCTCTCGCCGCCGCGTCGCGGCGGGTTCGGCGCGGCGGTGGTGACGGGCGCCGCCATCATCGCGATTATGTTCGCCGCGTACTTCCTGGTGGGCAGGCACTGGATCGATGCCGAGCACGTCGCCTACCAGGCCGAAAAAAGCGGGATCGGAACGCGCGAGCGGTTTGTCGCGATGGCCCTCTTCTGGGTCTTCTTCAACTCGCTGATGGAAGAGTACGTCTGGCGCTGGTTCGTCGTGCGCCAGTGCGAAGGGTTGATGCGGGCGAGGCTGGCGGTGGCAGTCTCCGCGCTGCTGTTTACGATCCATCACGTCGTCGCGCTGCGCGTGCAGTTTGACTGGCGGGTGACGATCCTCGCCTCCCTGGGCGTGTGGTGCGGGGGGATGATCTGGTCGTGGCTTTACGTGCGTTACCGCTCGATCTGGCCCTGCTACGTGAGCCACATCCTCGCAGACGTTCCGATCTTCGTGATCGGGTGGTGGTTGATCTTCGGGTAGCTCAGCCCGGCGCGCCTCAGGAGCGGCGGGTCGCCAGACCGGCGGCGCTCAGGAGAAGCAGCGTGAGCGCGCCCGGTTCGGGCGCGGGGTTGATCCAGGGATAGAGAAACTGCCTGCCGCCGAACTCAGAAGCCGAAAGCGGCTGAGGATTGCCCAGCAGGTTGGAGCTCAGCGGGAGCTTCATCAGCGGCTCGACGCCCGGTGCGCCCAGCCCGAACTCGTCGTGGGGCACGTCGTAGAAGCGAAGTCCCGGGGAAAGCAGCGGCAGTTCCGTGTTCACCAGGTGAGCCCAGGAGTTATTGAGCGTTGCGGCGGCCGACTCGGGCGTCGAGGGATCGAAGTTGTCGTCGATGAACCGCCCGGTCGTACCGTCGGGGTCGCCCCCCAGGTCGCCCAGACCCAGCGCGTGCCCGATCTCATGCGTCAGGACCAGCTGGAATCGCTCGAGCGTCCAGGCGATGTGGCTGTTGAACGTGATGTCCGCTCCGCCGATAGCGAACGTCGGATAGCTGGGCGTCCCGGACGTCAGTGTCACCCGGGTATCGAAGATGTCGAAGAACGTCTGCGCGAGTGCCCCCTGGGGGTTGTCCGGGCTCCAACCAAGCGCCGTGGCGGACACGAGCAGATCAATCTCAGACCCCCGCCAGTCCACGCCCTGCGTCGCCGGGTTGGCCGGTCCCACCACGGGCGTTCCCAGATCCTCCACAAAGTAAAGATCCGTCCCCAGCCCGGAGACCGGATCGACGACCGTCCAGGCGTCGAAGGCCGCCTTGACCGCGGCCCCGAACTCGTGGGCATCCGGCGGGCCGCCGATCCACGTCAACTGATGGAGGAACGCATCGTAAGACCCGCCCTGGAGCGAGTAGCGCAGCCCGCCTGCCAGTGATCGTTCGGGGTCGATCTCCGGGTTTCGTCCGCGGATCCGAAACCTGGCATCCCAACGGGAACCGTTGGCGATCAGGCCCTGCTGGACGAACGTGTTGAGCGCCACCGCGCCCCAGGATTCGACCGCGACGCCGCCCATCACCACCAGCGCCAGGGCGTAATGAATGCCTCTCAACTGGACGTTCCTCTCTCCCGACAGGGAAACGGCGGCCGCGCGATCCGCGGATACAACCAAACCCAGAGCACTCTAGCCGATGTCCCGGAGCGTGTCGCGGGTTGCGACGAACATTTCTCGTATTCAGGCGGGGGAATCTGAAGTCCTGCTCTCTCCGGAAGGCATCCGCTACCGCCACATCCCGAAACTGGGCGCCCGCCCGCGAACCTCCACCCACTGCGCGGAGGCGACCCGCCATTGCCCGTCAGGTTCGCGCTGCCAGTTGAACACCCACCGCGTCGGAACTGGAAACTCCCCGCGCTCCCCGATGCGGGTCGTCACCGCCAGTTCGCTTCGGCCGCGATCCCGGCTGACCGTCTGAGCGGCCACCCGGCGGATCGAGTGCTCGTGCAGCCGCTGCCGCCGGGCCGCCTCCTCCAGCGCGGCGAGCATTCCTTCGCGTTCGAGCCAGATCTCACCCTGCGGACCGATCAGACGCGCCCCGGCCGTGAAGCAGTCGCCCACCGCCGCCAGGTCCAGCG
>JBGTFI010000063.1:0-4856 GCA_041747335.1 Phycisphaeraceae bacterium
TCGCCGCGCTGATGACCGCCGAGTGGGTCGCGCGCAAACTCGAGCTGCCGCGAGGCCGGTCCTTCGACCGCGTGATCCTCACCGGCTACTGTCGGGGCGATGTGCGGGCGATTTCGGAAAAGCTGGGCGTGCCCGTCGAGCTTGGGCCAAGGAACATTCAGGAGCTCCCCGCGTATCTGATGGGCCGCAAGCAGGGCCGGACGGCAGGCGATTACGCGTTCGACGAGGCGCCGTATGACATCGAGATCATCGCGGAGATCAACCACGCGGCGCGGCTTTCGATGGACGAGATTTTCGCGATGGCTCAGGCTTACCGCCGCGATGGCGCGGACGTGATCGACCTCGGGTGCGATCCCCAGGCCGACCGCCCCGCCTGGGAGGGTGTGGCCGAGATCGTGAGGGAGCTGCGGGCGCGGGGGCATCGCGTCTCGATCGACAGCTTCCACCCGCGGGAGGTCCAGGCCGCCTGTGCCGCGGGCGCGGAGCTGGTGCTGAGCGTGAGTTCAATCAATGCCGATCGCGCCAGCGACTGGGGCGCCCAGGTGGTGGCCATCCCCGACCAGCCTGATGACCTCGCCTCGCTCGACCGGACGCTGGAAACGCTGGGGAAACACGGCGTGCGCTACCGGGTCGATCCGATCATCGAGCCGATCGGCTTCGGCTTTGCCCGTTCGCTGGGCAGGTACATCGCCTTCCGGGAGCGGTTTCCCGATAGGCCCATGATGATGGGCATCGGCAACCTTACGGAGATGACGGAGGTGGACTCCGCGGGCGTGAACATGCTTCTCATCGGCCTGTGCCAGGAGCTTTCCATCCGCAGCGTCCTGACCACGCAGGTGATCCCCTGGGCGCGGAGCGCCGTGCGCGAGATCGACATCGCCCGCCGCGTCATGCGCTTCGCCCTGACGCACGGCATGCCCCCCAAGCACATTGACGAGCGCCTGGTCATGCTGCGCGATGCGAAGGTGTTTCCGCTGGCGGAAGAGTACCCCGCCCAGCTCGCGGCGCGCTTGAAGGACCGCAACGTGCGCATCCTCGCCGATGTCGAGCGCAAGGTCATTCACGCGATGCACAAGGATGCCCACGTTGTCGGCGATGATCCCTACGAGATCTTCAAACAACTGGGCATCGACGACACCTCACACGCGTTCTACCTTGGCTACGAGATGGCCAAGGCGATGACGGCCATCACCCTGGGCAAGCAGTACGAACAGGATGAGCCGCTGGATTGGGGGTTTCTGACCCGTAAGGAGGTGGGTCATCACGGCGGGGGGAGGAAGCGGGGCGAGGGGGCGGGGGCACCCTGACCTCTATGTTGACGTCTCGCACTTCACCACAGAATAATCGGTATATTATGCGATTGGAGTCGCCGCATGTTTCTCCTGATTCCATTTCATGTGGACGTGCCGATGCAACGCTGGCCTTGGGCGAACGTGCTGATTCTGCTTTTTACGACCCTATTCTATTTCGGCATCGTCTCTGAAACGATCTCACCGACCGTAGCGCGATCCATGGTGCATGACGGCTGGAAGTTGACGGGAATGTTCGGCCATATCCTGCTTCACGGCGACATTCTTCATCTGCTTGGTAATATGCTGTTTCTGTGGGTCTTCGGGAACGCGATCTGCGCCAAGCTGGGGAATGTCGCCTATCCGTTCGTGTACGTTGCGCTCGCACTCGTGGCTGCCATCACAGACCTCATCATCGAAGGCGGCAAGGGCATTGGGGCGAGCGGTGCGATCAACGGTGTTGTCGGAATGTTTCTCGTACTGTACCCTCGAAACAACATTACCTGCTTCTACTGGCTCTTCCTTTTCTACATCGTGAAGTCAGGAACCTTCAGCATCGATAGCCGATGGATGATCATCATGTGGTTCGCATTCGATGTGTGGGGCGCGGTCATGGGCGGAGGCAATGTCGGCTACATCGCCCACCTCGGCGGCTTCGCCGGCGGGTTCGCGCTGGCCTGGGGCCGGCTGCACTTCGGCGTGATCGAGAGCTCCGAGTACGAGCGCACGCTCCCCGAGATCCTCCAGGGCGTCGAATGAGCGGTAAGATCCCCGGATGATCCTCGAAGGCCTTGTCACCACGCTCCCCCGCGCGGACGCCCCCAAGGAAACTGCCAACATCGCGCCCATGGGGCCGATTGTCGATGACACCATGTCGCGCCTCATCCTTCGACCCTTCACCTCCTCCACCACCTACCGCAACCTCAAGGCGCACGGCGAAGGGGTGTTTCACGTCACCGATGACGCCCTCTTGATCGCCCGTGCGGCGATCGGGACCGTTCGGCCGTGCGCCGATGCCCCCGTCCGCCTGGCCGAGGTCGTGCGCGGCGTGATCCTCAGCGGCGCCTGCCGGTATTACGAGTTCCGCGTGAGGGAGCTGGATGATTCGCATGAGCGCACACGGATCACCGCCGAGGTGGTTCACCGGGGCACGCAGCGCGAGTTTTTCGGGTTCAACCGGGCGAAACACGCGGTCCTCGAGGCGGCCATCCTCGCCACCCGCCTGCACCTGACCGGCGCGGAGCCGGTGCTGGCGGAGTTCGAGCGCCTGCGGGTCATCGTGGACAAGACCGGCGGCGAGGCGGAGCACACCGCCCTGCGCGAGCTGACGGATCATGTAAGATCGTTCGCCGCGCAGGCCGACGGTCGGCCGGGCGCGTGATGGGAGATCACAGAGGAATCACGTTCGATGCTCAGGCATCAGCTCATTCACCCGAAAATCAACGAAGTACTCGGCCGGGCAGGCCACCACGGCAAGGTCCTCGTCGCCGACGGAAACTACCCCGCCTCCTCCACCCTCGGCCCGAACGCCGAGCTGGTCAGTCTCAACCTTTCGCCGGGCATCGTCACCTGCACGCAGGTGCTCGAAGCGCTGGTGACCGCCATTCCCATCGAGGCGGCCAACACCATGATGATCCAGACCGAGGGGCCGTATGCGCAGAAGGGCGACCCACCCATCTGGACGCGGTTCCGCGAGGTGTTCAGTAAGGCGAAGGTGGATGTGGCGCTCGAACCGATCGAGAAGTTCGCGTTCTATAAAGCCGTAAGCACGCCCGATCACGTGCTGACGATCCAGACGGCCGACCAGGCGCTCTTCGCCAACCTGCTGCTGACCATCGGCGTGCGGATGGGAGCGTGAACGGGTAGATTGATCGGCTGATACAGGGAAGGCGGGCGAGACGCCCGCCCCACTGATGAAGACTCAAAACCCAAGACTCTAGACCCAAGACTCCAGACAGCTCGAAAGGCAAGCTCCATGGTGAATGTCGGCGTGATCGGCCTGGGAATGATGGGGCTGACCCATCTCGATGTCTACGCGAAGATGGATGGAGTGCGCGTCGTCGCCATCGCGGACAAGGACCAGGATCGTCTGCACGGCCGAACCCGCGCCGCGGGCAATATTGACGGGCAGGCGCAGGGCGGGTTCAACTTCGACGCCGTCGAGAAATATGAAGATGCGCTGAGGCTCATCCGTCATAAGAAGATTGATGTCGTCGATGTCTGCCTGCCCACGCACCTGCACCTGGACTTTTCCCGCAAGGCCCTGCGCACTGGCAAGCACGTGCTGATCGAAAAGCCCCTGGCCCGCACAGGCAGCGACGCCCTCAAGATTCTCCGGGCCGCCCAGAGCGCCAAGGGCCTGGCGATGCCCGCGATGTGCATGCGTTTCTGGCCGGGGTGGACGTGGCTCAAACAGGTCGTGAGCGAGAAGACGTACGGCCGTGTGCTGGCGGCGACGTTCCGCCGCGTCGCCTCCCACCCCGGCGGGCCGTTCTATGAAAACGGCGACCTCTGCGGCGGCGCGGTGCTCGACCTGCACATCCACGACACCGACTTCGTCCAGCACCTTTTCGGCATCCCCCAGGCCGTCTCCAGCGTCGGTTATAAGAAGATCACCAACCAGATCGACCATATCGTCACGCAGTACCACTACGAGGATGTGCCGCTGGTCACGGCCGAGGGAAGCTGGACGATGTCTCCGGGGTACGCCTTCTCGATGCGCTACAACGTGGTGTTCGAGCACGCCACCGCCGAGTTTGATCTGGCCGCCGACCCGGTGCTGACGCTCTACCGCCAAGGCGCCGACCCCGAGCCGATCGACATGCCCGAAGGCATGGGCTACGAGCGCGAGATCGCCTACTTCATCGACTGCGTCCGCCAGAATAAACCCCCGGAAACGGTGACGCTGGAAGACGCCTACCGCTCGGTGAAGATCGTGGAGTTCGAGGCCAAAAGCGTGGATTCGCGCCGGCCGGTGAAGGTGCGGGTGGGGTAGGCGTGTTTCGGTTGTTGTGTGTTGGGTGTTGTGCGTTCCGTAGGCTGGGCACTTTGCCCGGTGGCCGGACCACCAACCCGCGCGCTATGCCACGATTTCTTGCTTCGTCATTCGTGCATTCGGCATTTGTCATTTGTCACCCCCACCTACTCCCCCAGCGCCGCGAAGAGCATCACCTGGTCCATTGTCAGCTCCATCGTCGTGCCGCCCACTGTCAGCTTCGTGGACTGGCTCTGTGCCACTTCCCGGAGCAGGGCCGGATCGACTCTTGCCACCAGCCGCTCGTCATCCAGGCGGATGTTCGTCCGCGCCCGGCGGACCGTCTCGCGCTGGGCGCTGTAGCCCGCGACCGGGCACTCGATCCGCCTGCCATCAATATCCAGCGTCACCGTTTCGAGGCCCCGTAGCACGCTGCGCGTCCCGCGCGTCTCGATCACCATCTCCACCGGCCGCTCACCGCTCGCGCCGCCCTCCACCCGCTGAAGCCGCATCCACAGGCGCCTGTCCAGCGCGCCGGGGGCATTGAACTCGACGAACCGCGTGTGCAGAAGCTGCCTGCCCTGTTCGTCCTG
>JBGTFI010000064.1:0-8009 GCA_041747335.1 Phycisphaeraceae bacterium
GATCGCAGCGCCATCCAGGATCTTCTGGCGCCGGCCGAGGCGCAGCCGGGGTTCTCCTCCGTGGTGGATCTCGGCACGTCACCCTCCGCCGACGGGGGCGCGGAGGTCGTGCTGACCATGCGGCTTTCGATCGACGGTCAGCCTCTGCGCGCCGCCCCGCGCGAGTGGCTGCTGCGTGGCGCCGCGCTCGATGAGTACGATCTGGCGAATCACACGTGGCGTCGGGGGCGCTCCAACCGATCGCAGTTCCTGCGCGAGCTGGACGTGCCCCAGCGCGGGCTGCGAATCCTCAGCACGCGCGGCGATCCCCGCATGTTGCGCGCGGAGGTCTCACTTCATGCGGGGTCCGATCGCACGCTGTTCACCATGCAGCCGCTGACTCGGTTCGAGAGCGAATCGATCCGCAAGATTCTTCTCGACGGCGAGCAGCAGGCGCTCCTTTCGGCTGGGCCGATGCGCGGGGTCGTTACGTACGCATTCGAGGCGCCACTGCTCGACAGCACTCAGCGTCGGCTGGTCACCCCGATCCGTCCGCGCAGCGACCGCTACGCCGCCGGATGGGAGCTGGAGACCGCCAGGATCACCGAGCTGATCGAGGAAGTCCTCACCGAGCGCGGCGTGGAGATGCCGCACGAGACGACGCCCGCACAGGGGAAGGAACTGGCGCTCGAGGCGCTGGCCGCCTGGCTGAGCGACACCGAGCACTTCAGCTATACGCTTTACCGCGATCCCATCGCGCCCGGTGAAGACCCCATCCTTAACTTCCTGTTTCGCGACCGTCGGGGCCACTGCGAAGAGTACGCCTCGGCCTTCGCGGCGATGGCGCGATGTCTGGGGCTGCAAAGCCGGGTGGTCACGGGGTTTCGCGCCAGCGAGTTCAATGAATCGGCGGGGTACTACGTTGTTCGAAATGCCGATGCGCACGCCTGGGCCGAGGTGTATCTCCCGTGGCGCGGTTGGGTGTGGTTCGACCCGACGCCCCCCGCGGAAGTCGCCGCCGAAGCCGCCGCGGGCAGGCCCTGGCTGCTGGGCGTGCGCCAGCGCCTGGAGCACCTCGAGTTGATCTGGCACCGCGCGGTCATCTCCTACGATGCCCGTACTCGAAGCGATCTGCTCGAGGGCGTCAGCGACCGCGTCGATGACTTCATCGCCCGGCAGACATGGCTGGCCGACCTGGTCGATCGATTCCGGAGAACCCCCGTCGATGTCCAGGCAGGGCGCTGGAGCGCGCTGCTGCCCATCCTGCTCACGCTCGTGATCCTCGCCAGCGCCGCACTGGTCGTTCACGGTCTGATCGTCCACCGCCGACGCCTGGCCGCCTTGAGGTTGCTGCGCCTGCCCCGCCGCGAGCAGCGCACCCTCGGAAGGCAACTGGCCTTCTATCTGGCGATGCTGCGAATCCTCGAACGTCACGGGCAGCGCCGCCCCGCGTGGCAAGGCCCCGCCCAATTCACCGCCGCCCTCGCGAACACGAACCCCGAATGTTACGCACCGGCCGTCGCCCTCACCGATTATTTCTATCAGGTCCGGTTCGGGGACCGGCCTCTGGGCCCAGCGCAGAAGTCACACATTGACGAACTGCTCCAGACGCTCGAAGCCAAGCTGAACAGTGGGGCGGGCGTCCCGCCCGCCATTGCGGCCAAGCCGCAAGCTCCCAGCGGGTAGAAGCTGCTAAGCGTTGACTTTCCAGACCTTCGGCCTGACGGCGGGCGAGACGCCCGCCCCACTGGTTTTTCTCTTGTTCCCTGGTTGCGGCCAGGTTACTTCGCGTACACCGCCCTGCCTACCCCCGGTTCTCCATCGAGACATAGTCCCGCGTCGTCGAGCCGGTGTAGACCTGCCTGGGGCGGTTGATGCGGGCATCGGGCGTGTCGTACACCTCTTTCCAGTGCGCGATCCAACCGGGCATTCTTCCGATGGCGAACATGACCGTGAACATGTTCACCGGGATTCCGATCGCCCGGAGGAGAATCCCCGAATAGAAGTCCACGTTGGGGTAGAGGTTCCGCTCCCTGAAGTATCCGTCCTCCAGCGCGATGGCTTCGAGTTCCAGCGCGATGTCCAGCAGCGGATCTTTGATTCCCAGTTTCGGGAGCACCTTGTCCGCCGCGGCCTTGAGTATCTTCGCCCTGGGGTCGAAGCTCTTGTAGACGCGGTGCCCGAAGCCCATCAATCGGGTGTTGCTGGACTTGTCCTTGACCATCCCCACGTACTTCTTGAGGTCGATCCCCGTCTGGCGGATGTGTTCGAGCATCTCGATCACCGCCACGTTCGCTCCACCGTGTTTCCACCCCCACAGCGCGCAAACCCCAGCCGAGCAGCTCGCGAAAAGGTTCGCCCCGCTCGAAGCGACCATCCGCACCGTGCTCGTCGAGCAGTTCTGCTCGTGGTCGGCGTGAAGGATCAGAATCTGATTGAGCGCCCGCGCGACGTCCGGATCCGGTTCATACTCCTTGTAGGGGATCGAGAACATCATATGCAGGAAGTTCGAGCAGTATCCCAGTTCCGGCTTGGGATAGACGATCGGTTGACCGGTCGAGGCCTTGTACGCGCACGCCGCGATGGTCCTGACCTTGCTCATGAGCTTGGCGGCCGCGGTCTCGAATGTCGACTCGTCCTCCATCAGCATCATGTCGGGGTGATAGCAGCTCACGGCGTTGATCATCGCCGAGAGCACCGCCATCGGCGGGGCGGCGGTCGGAAACCCGTCATAGCTGTTGCGCAACCCCTCATGCAGCATCTCATGCTGGGTCAGCAGGCCGCTGAACCGCGTAAGCTGCGACCTGGTCGGAAGCTCCCCGTACAACAGCAGCCAAGCCACTTCCACGAAGGTGCTCTTGTCGGCAAGCTGCTCGATCGGATACCCGCGGTAACGAAGAATGCCCTTCTCGCCGTCGATGAACGTGATCTTCGACTCGCACGATCCCGTGTTGCCGTATCCTTCATCCAGCGTGATGTAGCCCGTCTTGCCCCTGAGGGTGCTGATGTCGATCGCCCGCTCCTTCTCCGTGCCCTCCGTGACGGGCAGCTCGATGGTCGCGTCGGGCAGTTCGATCTTGGCGGTCAGGGTCTGGACGGTCATGGCGTTCAATCACCCTCAGGAACCTCAGCGGGTCCAGGAATGGCCGGTGCGCCCGGCCGATCGACCGTAGTGTAGAGAACCCCCCGCCCCTTTGCCACCGTGGGCGAAAGCAGGCCAGTCAATCTTCAATCGGCAATCGGGAATCCCCCTCCCCCTACCCCTCCCCCTCCAGCGGCGCCACCTGCGACCAGAGCAGCATCGCCGCGCCGGCGAACACAATGACCTCCCCCACCCAACCCCCCAGCGCCAGGTGAAGCGTCCCCCCGAAGACCAGGACGCCCAGGCCCATCTCGCACCATCGTCTCGAATCCAGCAGCTTCATATCTTTCTCCACCCTCTGATCCGGTCCAGCCTGCCGCGCCGCCTACTCCACGTCGACGCTTACGGTCGCCAGGGTCTGGTTGGTCTGGCGGTAGGTCAGGTGATCCTGCACCCGCACCGAAGCCCGCACGCCCTCAGCCAGCACCTCCATCCGTTCCACCCGCGCCCGCCTGCGGTGCGCCAGCTCCAGCACCGGCCTGAACTCCAACCCGTGCAGCTTGTCCAGCCAACCGGCCAGGCGCTCCGCTCTGCTGCCCGCAGTCGCCTGAGTCCTGATGAATCTCCCCAACCCCTCCACAGGCAACGGCAAGCGCCCCGCCCACAGCTTACGCAACTCCAGCATCCCCATGCCGTCGGGCAGCAGCCGCACATCGAACCGCGCCGTAAAGACCTGATTCACGTACGGCGTCGAGACCTCGAACGCCAGCAGCAGCCCCTGGTCATCCACCGCGATCATCGGATCGTGGATGCCCTGGGGCATCACGTACCCGCGCTCCTCCATCCAACGTCCAAGCCGTGTGGCCACCAGCGCCCTCATCTCCTCTTCACTGACGAAAAGCTCCGTCAGCTCGTCGATGCGGACATCCTCCGGCCTCAGGTTCAGCGCCGCGAGAACCCGTCCGGCCGTCGCGGCCGACACGCCCCGACCCTCCACCAGCGACTTGCGTTCCCCGGTTTTCCCGGCTTCACTCGTGGACTTCGCAGGATGGTCCTGAATGGACTGCGGTTCGTCAGCGACAGACTCGGTCCTGCCCGCCGAGCTCGCTTCGCGGATCAGGCGCTCGAGCCTTTCCTCCACGCGAGCGGCCAGCTCCTCAAGCTGCTGGGGCGTGTGGGACTTCAGGAATGCCTGGTGTCCGGCCCAGTGGTCCGGGTGCGAACGCAGCAGGTACACCGCGCCTCCCAGCACCACCCCCAGCATCAGCAGCATCCCCAGCAGCGCGCGGCGCACTCGCCGCCTCCAAGGCCGCCCAGGCCCGCAAGCCCTGTCCTGCCCGTCAGTCACAGCATTCGCGCGCGGCAGCTTCATCTTTCTCCCCTGGGTCCGCCCATCAGGCAGCCGACGACGTCGCCGGCCGGTGGCGTCCCCCCGCCCCAATCGACCGGCTGGAGAATCAGACTGAGCGTTCCGCGCGGGTTATATGCATCGCAGCGCCCGAAGGTGGGTCTGCGCGTCAAGAGATCCGGTCTGGAACGATTGTGCGGCCCCACCCTCCGCCCGCCACAGCGACCCTCAGAGACTGGCCGCCACCGCGGCGTCGAGCTGCTCAACCTCGCGGGCGAATCGCTCGTCGGCCTCCATCCGGATGTCCACGATCTTGATCGAGTGCATCACCGTGGTGTGGTCCCTCCCGCCGAAGTATCCCCCGATCTCCTCGAGGCTCAGGCGCGTGCGTTTTCTTGCCAGCCACATGCAGACCTGCCTGGGACCGGTGATGGACTTATGTCGCCGCTTGGATTGCAGTTCGGCGGTCTTGACGTTGTAGTAGCGGGTGACGGGTTCAATGATCTGCTGGAGGTTCGCCTGACGCGGGGCCGCGCCGGTGGTGTCGGCCAAGGCTTCACGGGCAAGCTCGAGGGTGATGGGGTTGTTGGTCAGCGCCGCGTGCCCCTGGATGGTGTTGAGCGCGCCTTCAAGCTCTCGCGCGTTGGTGTCCACCCGCTGCGCGATGTATTCCACCACATCCGGGGGAATCATCGCGCCGCGAAGCTCCGCCTTGGCGCGTACAATCGCCACCCGCGTCTCGAAGCTGGGCTTGCCCACCCGCTGCACCAGCCCCCATATGAAGCGGCTCACCAACCGCTCCTCAAGCTGCGGGATCTCCGCGGGCGCCGAATCGCTTGAGAGTACGATCTGGCGATTGCCCTGATACAGCGCGTTGAATGTGTGGAAGAACTCCTCCTGCGTGCGGTCCTGGTTCGCCAGAAAGTGGATGTCGTCGATGACCAGCACGTCGACGTGCCGGTAGCGCTGGCGGAACTCGTTCATGCCCTCGCCCCCGCGCTGAACGCAGTTGAGAAACTGGTTGCGGAACGTCTCGCACGAGAGGAAACAGATGCGCGCCGCGGGGTTGCTTTCCAGAATCCTCTGGCAGATCGCCTGGAGCAGGTGCGTCTTGCCCAACCCCACCCCGCCGTGGATGAACAGGGGGTTGTACGCCCTTCCGGGATTGTTCGCCACGGCCACCGCCGCCGAAAACGCCACGTTGTTGTTCGGACCGGTGACGAAGGTCTCGAATCGATAATCCGGACTCAGCAGCAGCTCATCGGCGTCGTCCCATCCCGATGCCGGCCGAAGCGCAAGCGCGGGCGCCGCCGTCAAACCCATCGTCTCCGCGGACGTCCCCCTGGGCGGCGCACCGTTCGACACGCAAGGCTGGGCCTGCCCTGCCGCCGCCGGTTCGAGGTCCGAGTCATCGCACTGCATCAGCGTGAGAGGCATGTCGCCCGGCGACGCGGCCTCGATCCCCGATGAAACTCCAGGGTCGTGGGGGGTCGCGTGGGCGTGCCCGTTGGTCGTCACGAACTCCACCGACACCAAGGCCCCGGTCACCTGCTGGGCCGCCTCGGTGAAGGGTTCGCGGCAGTGATTCTGGAGGTAGCTGCGGTAGCCGGGCGTCGTCGTGGCGATGGTGAGTCGTCCGCCGCGCAGCGAGAGCGGTTCGAGCTGCTCGAACCACTGGCGGCAGATCGTGGCGTGGTGGCGGCGCATGTGTTCCAGCACGCGGCGCCAACATGCGGCATCAAACGTGGACATCACGGCGTCTCTTGTGGAGATCACGGGTCGTATGAAGTTCGACTTTCCCCGCCCCTGAACAGCATTGCGGGTCGTTGCCGCGGATTCTTCACGCAACGGCAACACTCATGGGGGGCAAGCTAAGGCCGCGCGTCTGGCCTGTCAATCACAAGTCCCTGTCGATTGCTGTCAATGACGGGGTCTCGAACCCGCTAACGCGTTGTATCATGCAAAGTTGCGTTTTTCCCCGGAATCTTTGCGAAGAATCCCACCCCCTCCCGGACCATCGTCATGCCGCGCCTCTTCATCGCCGTGCGCGCTCCCGCCTGCGACGGGCTTGTCGCGTTCCATCGCGAACTTTCGCGGCTGGGATCGGCCGTGCGCCCCGTCGATCCCCGTCTTTACCACCTGACGCTCCTTTTCCTGGGGCACATCGACGCCGACCTCATCGAGGAGATCCGCCGCGCGATGATTAACGCCTGCGCGGACGCCACCGCTTTCGACCTCGCGTGGCGGGGTCTGGGGCTGTTCCCCGATCCGCTGCGCCCGCGCGTCCTGTGGACGGCTGCGGAGCCGGATAGGCCGCTGATCCCCATCGTCGCCTCGCTGCGCGAGGCGCTCCTGCCGATCGTCGAGACGCCCGACGATCGCCCCTGGCAGGGCCATCTGACGCTCGCGCGCGTTCAAACTCAGCCCCCCGACGCCTGGCGCAGACTCATCGAGAGGTATCGCCACGCCCACTTCGGCACGATGCGCGTCGGGCAGGTGGACCTTGTCGAGAGTACCTTGACCCCCACCGGGCCGAATTATGACACGATCGCAACGGCCGCGCTGGACCAGGCCCCACCGCCCCCTGACCGCCAGCCGCCAGTCGCCAGCCGCTAACGCCTACCCCTCTTCGGTGTAGTTCTTGTGGCTGATGTCTTTGCGCTCCTGAAGGGCTTCATACGCGGCCTGGGCCGCGTCGGTATCGCCGTCGATCAGGGCGATCTCCAGCTTCAGCAACTCCAGCATCAGCAGCGCCATCTCCTTCTGGTAGCCCGTCAGGTAGGCGTCGCGCTCGCTTTCGGGCGTCTTCTCCAGGCGGGCTCCCGGCGGAACCACGGTCTTGACCGACATGGCCGCCCGCTGCATCTCCAGCACCGTCTCGAGCGATTCCGCCTGTCGATCGGCGCTGCGCAGCGACCGCCGCAGCTTCTTCATGCCGCCGTCGAGCGCATCCTTGGCCGCGTCAAACCTCGCGCGCGAATCCCCTTCTTCCTGGGCCGCCCGCGCGCCCGTGGCCATCAGCCCGGCCGAGAGCGCGATCAGAACCAGCGCAGCGCCCAACACCCCCGCCATCATCATCCCGGAAAGTCGCGAATGCGCCATGTTCGGGTCCTTTCGCCATCAGCCAGCCGCGAACCGCCAGTCGCCAACCTACTCCACTTCCGTGAAGTTCTTGTGCCCGGTCTCCTTGATCTCGCGGAGCTTGTCGTAGCTGACCTGAGCCGCGTCGGCATCGCGGTCGAGCAGCGCGATCTCCAGTTTCAGCAGCTCCATCGCCAGGATCGCCATTTCCTTCTGGTATCCCCCCAGGAACTTCGCGTGGTCGCTCTGGGGAACCTTGGACAGCATCGGGGGCGTCAGCGCCTTGGACTCCATCGCCGCGTGCTGCATCCCGAGCACCGTCTCGATCGATTCGGACCACGCATCATCCTTGCGCAGCGACCTTCTGAGCTTCTTCATCCCGTCATCGAGCGTCGCCATGTGGGTGTCCAGGGCCGTGACCGTGTCCTCCGCCGCCCGCGCCCTCTTTCGAGGTATTCCGATGTCCGCGTCCAAACTCCTCAAAATCCATCAGGATCGTCTCGCCTTCACGTTGATCGA
>JBGTFI010000065.1:0-4391 GCA_041747335.1 Phycisphaeraceae bacterium
GCCGCCGCGGCGAGCCAGCGCCGCAGGCGAAGCGTCGTGCCGCCGCCGTTGGCGTCCAGGTCCGCGATGACGTGATCGTACTGCTTCGGATCCGTCACCACGGCGACGAAGGGATGGTTCTTCGCCGCGCTGCGGACCATGCTCGGCCCGCCGATGTCGATCTGCTCGATCGCGTGGGCTTCGGGCACATCGGGCGCGGCGATGGTTTTCTCGAACGGGTAGAGGTTGACGCACACCAGGTCGATCGGTTCGATCCCGTGGGTGCGCATCTGTTCGAGGTGTTCGGGCAGGTCGCGCCGGCCCAGCAGCCCGCCGTGAATCTTCGGGTGCAGGGTCTTGACCCGTCCGTCCATGATCTCGGGGAAGCCCGTGACCTGATCGACGGTCGTGACGGTGAGTCCCGCCTCGGCGAGCGCTTTCGCCGTGCCGCCGGTGGAGATGAGCTGCGCGCCGTGCTGGACCAGGCGGCGGGCGAAGGGGATGAGGTCGGTCTTGTCGCTGACCGAAAGAAGCGCGCGTTTGACGGGGATGATGTCGGTCATGGAGCGGGGCGGGGCTTGCGCGGGGGCTTATCGGGTTCGAGCGACTCAATGTCCCTTGTCGTCGCTCATCGTCGCTGCAGATGGAGGATGCGGCCTTCGGGGGAGACAAGCACCACGCCCGCGGCGGTCGCGGCGACGTGCTGGAGCCTTGCGACCGGAGCGCTGACCACCGTCGCGCCGCTGTCAAGCTCGATCAGCAGAAGCTCGCGGGTGGTGTGCGCGAGGAGTCTGCCCCGCTGGGCGACCACGGGGTCGATGGTGCGGTTGATTCTCCAGAGGACATTGCCGGAGGCGGGATCGAACCCGATCGTTTCCCCCCCGGAGACGGGCAGGACCAGCGTGTCCTCGAAGAGCGCCGGCGCGAACGTCAACCGGCGGGAGGCGACGAACTTCCAGCTTTCGGCGCCGTTGAGACGCATCAGGGCGTAGAGCGACTGATCCTCGCTGGCGATGAAGATGTGGGTATTGCTCAGGTCCGGTGCGGCGGAGATCGGTCCGAATGCCTTGCCGGTCCAGAGCGGCCGCCCGTCCAAGGTGTTGATCAGGGAGTACCCCCCCGCTTCATCGACGATCAGCGCCCCCGTGCCGACCACCAGAGGCGCCGCCGCGACGCGGGCGTTCATTTTCGTGCGCCAGATGGGCGACCCATTATCCAACCGCTGGGCGAAGGTCAGCCCCGTGGAGCCGCCGTAGACGAGCATGTTGCCGAATTGGGCGGGCGGGTGGTTCACGAACCCGTCCAGGACGAAGCGTTCGATTTCCTGTCCGGTCGCCGCGTCAAGCACCAGCAGGTGCGCCTGGGAGGTGAGGTAGAGCTTGTCGCTGATCCGAAACGGCTTGTGGAGCACGACGGTGCGGTCCGCGACCTGTCGTCGCCATGCCTCCGCCCCATCGGAAACGCGCAGAGCGGTGACGACGTTGCCGGGGCTTTCAATCACCAGAATAAGGTCATCCAGGGGCGTGACATGGGTGATCGCGCCGCCCATGGGAACATCCAGACGCACGGCCCACTGGGGGGAGTATCCGAGTTCGTGGGCCTGGAGAGGTTCGATCAGCGGCCGGACGGTTGTCTGCCGGGCGCCGCCGCAGCCGCTCACGCCCGCCAGCACCGCGAACAACAGACAGGCCGGGAAAACTCGAATCATGCGCCTTACTCCGGATTGGGTGCGCATGGCGGAACCCGCCACGCGGATCGAGGCGCAAGTATCAAGCCTTGGGGGGGATCGGTCAAGCCAGAAGCAGGGCGGGGCGAAACCCCGCCTCCTCCACGCGCCCAGGCGTCAGGCTCACGCCCCCGCCAGCGCCTTGCGTTTGGAGGCGATGAGCTTGAGCAGCGCCTTCTGCGGGTCGGCGAACTTCGCCAGACCGTCTTCCATGAGCGTGCGCTCGAGCTTCTCGAAATCGACCCGCCGGTCGATCTCATCCAGCACGGCCTTGGGCGGCATCTGCTCAATCGCCGAAGTGTACCGATTGCCTCCAGCCTGGACCGCGTCGTTGGTGGCGGGGGGGTTGGTCTGGATGTCCGCTCCGGCGAACGCGGCGACGTACTTATCCTTGGCGTCCTCGGGCTTCTTGGTTCCGGTCGAGGCGAAGATCATCTCCTGGTCGAGTATCAGATCGTGGTGCGCGGCCTTCTCTTTCTGCCAGAAGTCGCGGTTGAGGCGCCAGATGCGCTTGGCGTTCACGATGCCCACCTGTCCCTGGGCCTCGCGTGAGAGGTCGGGAACCTGCTTTTCCGTGTAGACATCCAGGCGCGAGACGAAGATGGAGTAGACGCTCTTGAAGGCCTTGAGGTCCGTGCGCCGCTGCGCCCCGCGCCACACGGCTTCGCGGGCTGCCAGGTACTGCCGTTCGCTGAAGACCAGCGTCACGTTGACCGTGATTCCCGCGGCCACCAGCTCCTCGAGGGCGTCAATGCCCGCGGGGGTCGCGGGAACCTTGATCATGCGGTTGGTGTGGCCCTTGGACCACTTTTTCCCCAGCTCGATGTATTTCCGGACGCGCTCCTTGTGGGACGGGCCGAGCTGCGCGTCTTCCAGCAGGGGATCCAGCTCGAAGCTCACGTACCCGTCGTTGCCGCGGGTCTCGCGCCAGACCGGCTCAAAGACCTTCTGGGCGCCCTTGACGAGCTGATCGGTCAAGGCCCAGGCGATGGTTTCATCGTCCTTACCCTCCTCGGCCAGGCGGGTGATGTCGTCATCGAACCGCCCGGTCTTGATGATGTCCGAAACGATGATGGGGTTGGAGGTGGCGCCGGTGGCGCCCAGGGCGCGGTTTTTGCGGACCTCATCGGGATCCACCGAGTCAAGCCACAACTTCGTACCCGATGCGATCAGGGATTGAAGGGGAGTCGTCATGGAGTGGTTCCTTTCAGGAAGGGGAAACCCCATTATATCGGCGATTCCGGCTGGAAGGCTGATCCTTGGCCTGATTCCATTCCCGACTCCGGTCTCCGGTCTCCCGACTCCCGACTCCCGATCCCTGCACGTCAGCGTTTCTTCTTTGCGAAGTCGGCTTCAAGCTGTTTGAGCGTGTCGCGGCAGGTCATGCGGTCGATCTGGGACATGCGGTCGATAATCAGCACCCCGTCGAGGTGGTCGAACTCGTGCTGCCAGACGCGGGCGGGAAGTTCATCGCTGCGGAAGGTCACGTGGTTGCCCCGCAGGTCGGTCGCGTCGAGGGTGATGGCCCGAGGCCGGCGGATCGGGGCATTGACGTTGGGCAGGCTCAGGCAGCCTTCCTCAAAGTCCTCCTGCTCGCGGGAGGGGCTGGAGAGCGTGGGATTGAGGTAGACCTGGACGTCGGCGGGGTCGCGGTTGACGCAGGTGACGAACATCCGCCAATCCAACCCGACCTGGGGGGCTGCCAAACCGACGCCGTTGGCCTCGTGCATGAGTTCGACCATCCGGCGGGCGACAAGTCGGACCTCATCGGTGATCTGATCGACCGGCCGGGCCTTTCGGCGCAGGACGGGGTCGGGGTAGCAAGTGATCGTAAGGTCATCCACATCCACGGGCATGGCGGTTCATGGTAGGAGGTGGCCGGGGCGGGGACAAACGGGGAGACGGGAGACGGGAGTCGGGAGTCGGGAGACAGAGAACGGAGCGGGACACCGCAGAACCACTTACACATCCCGCGGGATTCAGGGATTGGCCATCGGCAGTCCCTCCTTCCCCCCGTCTCCCAGCTCCCGTCTCCCGGCTCCCGTTTCCAAACCTTGACCGCAGCGGGGTTTGTTGGGATACTGGTTTCCCGCGGCCGACCCGGCCGCCGGGGACGCCTCCGCCGAGGGGGCGCTCCTGCCTTTCGCAATCGGCGTGGGATCATACTTCCGCATTCATCCAATCCAGACAGAGGACGTATCGGTATGGCGACCGTGACCAAGAAGGAACTCATCGATCAGATCGCCGACGCCACGGGCGAAAAGCGCGTGGTGGTCAAGAAGATCGTCCAGAGCTTTCTGGACAGCATCGTGGTGGAGCTGGGCAAGGGCAACCGCCTGGAGTTCCGGGACTTCGGCGTGTTCGAGGTCAAGCACCGCCGCCAGCGCCTGGCGCAGAACCCCAAGACGCTCGAACCGGTGGACGTGCCGCCCAAGCGCACCGTCAAGTTCAAGGTCGGCAGGTTGATGAAGAACACCCTGGGCAACCACGACACGCCGCCGGTCCCCCTGGCGGGCGCGGGGGGCAAAGACGGCTGACCCACCCAACGTTGAACCGCGTTGCCGGATCCTTCACCCAGCAAGAGCCTCTACGCCCGCCTCCGAGCGGAACTGGAGGATGCCGCCGCGCGCGGACTTGGGCGGGCGCTACGCGCGTCGCCGCGCGGGGGGCGGTTCATTGAGCGCGG
>JBGTFI010000066.1:0-2947 GCA_041747335.1 Phycisphaeraceae bacterium
CCGTCGCCGCCGACGCCGGTGTGGCGGTCGGCGATGGCCGGGGCCAGCGCGGCCGGATCGTCCACGCGCTCGGCGAAACCGTTCACGTAGACGTAATCATTGCCGATGCCGTGCATCTTGATGAACCGCATGGGCGGGTAGTTTATCCGAAGCGGTCAGGCTGGGGGGGGACGCGAGGGAGCGCGCTATCGCAGCCACCAGACTCCCGGCCTGGTCCATGCCCACGAACAGGGACGCGGGATTCCTCCGGAAAAGGCGTTGTCATTTCCGGCCGTCTGTGCTATAAAAACTCCTGTTCGTTCGAGGGAGAGGTTGGTGTCTCTTGCAGAGGCCCGCTGCTCCGGGAAATCCATTGATCTTTTGAAGGGAGAGACGCATGAGACGTTGCGGTTTTGTTCGCGGTGTTCTGGGCGCTTTGGCGGGGCTGGGCGTTGCCCAGGCGGGTTTCGGGGCGCTGGCGGAGTTCGACATGGAGCTTACCGGCGGGCGGTTCTTCTCGTCGGTCACCTTCAACCTGACGGGTTTTCAATCCATCTTCGCCGATGGAAACACCACCGACCTGGCGGTGGGCCAGCCGGACGGCGTCGAAGGGCTCGCGGCGCTCAACCCGGCGCTTTCGGGCTGGTTCTCCTATGACACCCAGGCACCGGTCTTTCTCACCGGGCAGACCGCGACCTTCTACCGGGGCATCGACCTGGTGATCGAGGCGGTGGACCCATCGAGCAGCTCGGGAGTGAGCATCCGCAAGAGCGAACCGCTCATCACCGTCAACAAGAGCACTTTCAGCGATTCGTTGAGTGTCAGCAGCTCGTTCGAGCCGTTCACCGATGGGCTGATCCTGCAGAACGCACTGACGCCGACGGTGACGATCGACCTGCTGCAGGATTCGCAGTTCGTCGCCGAAGCGCCGGACCTCCCCGCTCTGAATGCCTTTCCGGTGCGGCTGACGCATCCGCAGTTCATGGATATCGAAGTGGCTTCGGTGCTGCTGCGTGACAACGCGATGACGGCGCTGCCCGATCGCTCGCTCCCGGCGACGATCGACCTGGCGGCGTTCCCCAACTCGGTGTTCATCATCCAGTTCACCGGGCTGATGGATGTGGCGCTTGATCCTTCGGATTATGACACCCAGGCGGATTTCGACCTTGCCTCGCTGTGGGTCAGTGACAACCTCGAAACGGTCCTCCTGCGAAGCACGGGCAACTACGACTTCGCCTCCATCACCGGCGGCGTGGAGGTAGGCGCCGATCCGCGCGTTCCGCTGCTCCCCGCTGCCATCACCCCGGCCGGGGCGTTCGTCTTCGAGTCCGTGACCGTCACCGCGAACATCCCCTGGTTTTTCGATCCCGTGGTGGCGATCGGGTATGACTACGAAGTGACCGAAGGGCCGCTGGTGGTTGAGGTCACGGTGATGCCGGTGGGCGATCAGACGGAGTTCCTGATCTCCGTCCCCGGCGTATTTGAGGATCAGCCCATCACCGCCGAGGTGCCGTTCGACCTTCGGCCGTGGGTCTCCGAGGGAGTCAGCGCGTTTGCCATCACGGGCATCGACCCGTCAGCGGGGCTGGACCCGACCGACCCTACCGCGTTCGTGACCGGGCTGACCTTCGCGCAGGACGGCGTGGTCAGCCTGACCATGACGCCGATCACCATCCCCGAACCGGCGAGCCTGATGCTTGCGGCACTGGGAGTGCTGGCCTTGTCGCGGCGCAAGCGGTAGAGACCCGGTTCACAGACCCGGTTCACTTCAACGCCGAGAGCACCACACCCGCACGCCGGGGCTAGACATTCGCCCCGGCGTGCTGTCATGAGGCGAGGCCGGTACCCGGCAGAGGTACCGCAGGGTTGGTTCTGCCCGGTGCAACGGTCGCAGATGACGACGGGTCAGGGGGGGTGTTCAGGTTGGTCTCGGTCTCGAATCGGCGTCGTGATCCGGCCTGCGGAGGGCTTTGTGGATCACTTGTCCACTTAATCTATTCGCCCGCGATGGCCCTGGGCCTGGCCGACGCGGTCTGGCAGGCCGCCCGTTACGTGGAACATCCGGTGCATGTGAGCGAACTCGAACGGGCGCTGTGGTCCGAGGCCCGGGAAAACCTGCTAACCTCAGCCCTGGACGCTCGAAACCGCAAGAAACTCCTGCCAACATCGTGAGGGAGTACCGAACGCTACGACCGGACGTTCCTGAGCGCCGCGAACAAGGCGGCCGCCGAAGCCGCGGGGGAAAAGAGCTGGACCAACGCCTCCTGGCTGGTCGAAGTCAAGGACGGCAGGCCCGGGAAACTCATCCGCGCCAAGGAGCTGGGCCTGGCCGAGGGACACGAGCTGGTGGTGATGGTGGACGGCCGATTGACCGCCTGCGATCCCAACGACACCAAAACCCCCGTGCGCGGCGACCTCTTCGTGGATGCCACCCTGCCCGACGGCCGAGCGGTCAAGAGCGGCCTTCAGCTCCTCCGCGAATCGGCGCATCAGCACACCATCGCCCAGTGGGCGCAGCAGGCGGACGTTCCCGAGCGAGACGTGATCGCGGTGGCGCGCGAGCTGACCCGTTACGGTAAGCAGGCGGCGGTGGACATCCACCGCGGCCCGGCCCAGCACACCAACGGCTTCTACGCCGTGCTCGCGTGGATGAGCCTCAACATGCTCCTGGGCAACTTCGACCACAAGGGCGGCATGATCGCCGCCGCCACCTACGACACCATGGGAAAGGGCGGGCTGTTCGATCTGAAAAAGCACCCCGGCGCGATCAAGCCGTTGGGCATCAGCTCGATCCGTCACGGTGGCCGCTCACCGCCGCTCAGAACAAACCCATGATCGGCAAGCTGGTGTTCACCCAGACCATGCGTCCGGGCGTCGTGAGCTTCGCCCTGGGCTTTGGCCACTGGGCCACCGGCGCGGCGGACATCGTCATCGACGGCCACACCATCCGCGGCGAGCCGCGCCGGGC
>JBGTFI010000067.1:0-1832 GCA_041747335.1 Phycisphaeraceae bacterium
CGCGCGCCAAGGCGATGCGTCGCGCCCTTCGAGCCCTTCTCAGCGGCGAGGTCGGGCAGTTGGTTCGCGAGATGGAGGGCGTAGCCCAGCGCGGCGCCGAGCGGGAACGCCCACCAGAGCAGGTGGTCCCATGCTTCGAAGGCAGTGAAGACCCAAACCGGAATGAGGGGCAGCGCGATGGCCAGCGGCACCCAGCTGAGGCCAGTGCGCTTCAGTTGGACGTCGTAGACCAACCCGCAGGCGAGGCCGCCCATGCCGATGAGCCACGCCAGGAACGGGAGGCCGGATGTGATCAACAGCCCGGCGCCTGCAAGCCCGGCGGCGACGGCAATGGCGGTCGTACGGCTGATGAGGCCCCGCGGGATGGCCTTCCATGGCTTGGAACGCGCGTCCTCCTCGGCGTCAACGATGTCGTTCGCGAGGCCGACGCAGAACTGGAAGCACAGCATCCCAACGCCGAGGACGGCCACGGTGGCAGTGTCCGGATCGTCGATGGCGAAGAGCGCGATGGCTACCGTGACAGCGCTGACGAGCAGCGAGGGAAAGGGGTGGATGGCGCGGACAATCGAGACGAGGGGGTGCGGCAGCGGCTTCTTCGGTGCGGGTTTCTTGCGGGACACGCAGGACATCCTACCGGCTCCTGTTCCCATCGCCCCGCCACATCTCTAGACTTCCGATTCGTGAAAGCTGAAATCATCGCCATCGGAACCGAGATCTTGCTCGGCGAAATTATCGACACCAACAGCGCGTACATCGCGCAGCGCCTGCCCGAACTCGGCATCGACCTGAACTACAAGTCCGTGGTCGGCGACAACATGGGCCGCATCGTGGAGACGTTCGACCGCGCATGGAACCGCTCGGACATCATCATCTGCACCGGCGGCCTTGGCCCCACCGAAGACGACATGACCCGCGAAGGGATTTCGCAGGTGCTGGGCGAAGCGACGTACGTCGACCCGGACCTTGAGGCGCGCGTCCGCCAGTGGTTCGCGGGGCGCGGCTATCCGATGCCCGAATCGAACGTCAAGCAGGCGTGGCTCATCAAGAGCGCCCGCGCCATCGACAACCCGCGAGGCACCGCCCCCGGCTGGTGGGTCGAACGCGATGGCAAGTCGATCATCTGCATGCCCGGAGTGCCGCCCGAGATGGAGCGCATGTGGCTGAAGGAGGTCCAGCCGGAGCTGGAGCGCCGTTCGACGGGCGAAGTGCTCGTGACGCGCACCATCAAGACGCTTGGCCTGGGCGAGGGCACGGTCGATGAGATGGCCAAGCCGCTCTACGACACGCCCGGCATCGGCATCGGCACCTATGCCCGTGCCGACGGCATACACCTCCGAATCGGCGCAAAGGCGTTCAGCCGCGAGGAAGCGTGGGAGCGAATCCGGCCAGTCGAGTTGGAGATCGAGCGCATCTTCGGCAACGCCATCTGGGGCCGCGACGACGAGACGATGGAGGGCTACATCGCCAGCCAGATGCACACGCGCAAGACCACGCTCTCGGTGATGGAATCGTGCACCGGCGGGCTGATGGCCAACACGCTTACCGACGTGCCCGGCTCGTCTGACTACTTCCTCGCAAGCTACGTCACCTACCAGACGCAGCAGAAGATCGACCTCGGCGTCCCGGCCGAAATCATCGTGATGTACGGGGCGGTTTCTCCAGAAACGGCCAAGGAGATGGCCCTTGCGGCGAAGCGAAAATCCGGTTCGGACTACGGCATCGGCATCACGGGTGTGGCCGGCCCGGATCCGCAGGACGACGTCCCGCCGGGGACCGTCCATATCGCCGTGGCGACGCCCGATGGCGGCACGCACGCGCTCAGCAGCTCGATG
>JBGTFI010000068.1:0-9227 GCA_041747335.1 Phycisphaeraceae bacterium
TGGGGATCTTGGCCACCGTCACGCCCCTGGCGGCGGGGGTGTGGATGTGGCTGGATCCGCTGCTGCGGCGCAAGGGCACGGGCGCGGGGGAGGGCTTTATCGAGGTCGCTCGCTTTTCAACGCTGCCCGCCGACGGCACGCCGGTGCGCAGGCCGGTCGTCGCCGACCGCCGCGATGCCTGGAACACTTATCCCGCCGCCCCCATCGGCGCGGTCTACCTTCGCCGAACGGGCGAGAGCCACGTGCTGGCGATCAGCGTCGTCTGTCCGCACGCGGGGTGCTTCGTCTCCGCGGATACCGAGGGCCTGTTCCGCTGTCCCTGCCATGAGAGCGAGTTCGATTCCGACGGCCGAATCATCGAACAGACCAGCACCGGAAAGCGCACGGTCAGCCCGCGCGACCTCGATACGCTCGAAGCCCGTGTCGAGGGCGACGTGGTGCAGGTCCGCTTCCAGCAGTTCATCCCCGGGAAGAAAGAGAAGATCGCCAAGTCATGAAGTTCCTCGTTCGATGGCTCGATGACCGCACCGGATGCCGCGAGCTGACGCGCCTGGCGCTGGAGGAGCCGGTTCCCGGCGGATCGCGCTGGCGCTATGTCTGGGGCAGCGCGCTGACGTTTCTCTTTATCGTCCAGATCATCACCGGGGTCTTTCTGTGGATGGCCTACAGCCCCAGCGCCAATCACGCCTGGGAGAGCGTGCATTACATTCAGCACGAGATGGCCGGCGGGTGGCTGGTGCGCGGCATCCACCACTTCGCCGCGCAGGCGATGGTGGTGCTGATGGTGATTCACCTGCTGCAGGTCATCATCGACGGCGCCTACCGTCCGCCGCGCGAGTTCAACTTCTGGATCGGGCTGATCCTGATGGCCCTGATCCTCGGGCTGTCGCTCACGGGCTACCTGCTCCCCTGGGACCAGAAGGGCTACTGGGCGACCAAGGTCGCCACGAGCTTGGCGGCGGTGGTCCCGGTGGCCGGGCCGGAGATTCAGAAGCTCGTCGTCGGCGGCGACGAGTACGGACACCTCACCCTCACACGCTTTTTCGCCCTGCACGCGGGCGTGCTCCCAGGGCTGGTGATCGTGTTCGTCGTGATCCACCTCTACCTCTTCCGTCGTCACGGCCTGACGGCGAAGCAACCCCTGCGCGGACCCACCGAACGCTTCTGGCCGGATCAGCTTCTTAAGGATGTCATCGCGTGCGCGGCCGTACTCGCTATCGTCGTCGCGGTGGTCCTTTACGAGCGCGGCGCGCCGCTGGGGGCGCCGGCCGACCCCTCCGAACCTTACGACGCCGCCCGTCCGGAGTGGTACTTCCTCTTCCTCTTCCAGCTACTCAAGTATTTCCCAGGAGAGTCGGAGATCTGGGGCGCGATCTACCTCCCAGGGCTGATCGCCATCGTGTTCGTCCTGATGCCCCTGATCGGCAGGTGGCGCATGGGGCATCGACTCAACGTGGCGGCCGTCTTCGCGATGGTGGGCGTGGCGGGGGTGTTGACCGTGCTGGCCAAGTGGGACGACCTCTACGGCCCGCGCAGCGCCGAGTATGCCGCGGCCGTCGCCCTGGCGGAACACGATGCGACGCGCGTGATGGAACTGGCCGGCGCGCCAACGGGCATCGACCCACGGGGCGCGGTGGCGCTGCTTCGGGAGGATCCTCTGACGCAAGGCCCCAAACTCTTCGCCATGCACTGCGCGAGCTGCCACCGCTATGACGGGCACGACGGGCTGGGGCGAACCCCGGCCGACGAACCCTCCGCGCCCGACCTTCACGGTTTCGCCGGAAGGCAATGGCTTACGGGCCTGCTCGATCCGGCCCACATCGCCACACCCGCCTACTTCGGAAACACGGCCTTCGCCGACGGCGACATGGTGCGCACGGTCAAGCGTTTTGACATGGAGGATGAGGAGGAGGTCGCGGAAATCCGGCTGATCGTCAACGCGCTTTCGGCCGAGGCGAAGCTCCCATCTCAGGCGGCGATCGAGGCGGCGGAGAACGAGGACGACCTCGAACTGGGGCGCGAGCTGATCGGTCCGGACGGGTTCGACTGCACGCAGTGCCACCGGTTCCACGGCCAGGGCAGTGCCAAGGCCCCGGACTTGACCGGTTACGGCTCGCGGCAGTGGACGATCGACTTCATCGCCAACCCCGCGCACGAACGCTTCTACGGCGAGAAGAACGACCGGATGCCGGCCTACCTGGACGACACGGTGCTCACACCGCAGCAGATCGCGCTGATCGTCGACTGGCTGCGGGGCGAGTGGTACACGGCGCCCGCACCGGCCGAATAATCCGCACGCGCGAACCGATCCCCCCACACCCTACGCCCTATCCGCTACACCCTGCTCATGTCGTCTGCCCGTCATGCCCGGGACCGAGAATATCCGGGGCGACTCATGCGCCGGTTCGACGGGGTCGATGCAGACGTGGCCTGGGGGGCGCTGTCGGCGCCCGTGGGAGTCGTGCGATCCCGCCCGGCCCGGGCAGGATCGCTTCGCGTAAGGGGGTGAGCAGCGGCCATGGGGATCAACCAACATCGAATCGGGTCGGAGTCGGGCGCGGTGGCGACGCTCGTGGCGGAGAATGACGCGGCGGAACAGGCGATCGGCACGCCCGCCAGCGAGGATGCGCTGGCGCACATGTGCGCCGCGATCGACCAGATCTCGACGCTCCCGCAGGTGGCGATGCGCGTCATTGAGGTCGCGAACAACCCCGATGCGGGCGCTGCCGACCTCAAGGTCGTCCTCGAACAGGACGCGGCGCTGAGCGCCCGGGTGCTCAAATGCGTCAATTCCGCGGCCTACGCGCTGCGCAGCAAGGTGGGCAACCTTCAATTGGCCGTCAGTTACCTTGGCTTTCGACAGGTCCGCAACCTGGCGGTGACGGCCAGCGTCAGCGAAGTCTTCAAGCAGGAGGGCGGGTTCGGAACCTACCAGCGGGAGATGCTCTGGGACCACCTGGTCTCCGTCGCCCTGGGGGCGCGCCTGGTGGCCACGCGGCAGAAGCTGCCCGACTTCGACGACGCCTTCCTCGCCGGGCTGCTGCATGACATCGGGATCATCCTCGAAGATCAGTACGTGCATCCGAAGTTCCGGACGATGATCGAATCGCTCGACGATGTCACGCCGCTGATCGTGGCCGAGCAGGAACAACTGGGATTCGACCACACCCAACTGGGCTACCGCGTCGGGCGGTCGTGGAAGTTCCCCGACCACGTGCTCAACGCCATCCGCTTCCATCACGCCGACTTCGACTCGGAAAAGTACGACCTCGAGATCGTCCGCTGCGTGGAGATCTCGAACCTGGTGTGTACGCTGATGGGGCACTCCTCGATCGGAAGGAAGACGCTGCCCCCGCCGCGGTGTGCGATCGCGCAGTTCGGCCTGACCAAGCGCGACTTGAAGGTCTACGCCGAAGACTTTGAGCGCGAGTTCAAGCAGCACGATTCGCTGTACAAGCTGTAGGGAATGTCTGAGAGTCGCGTGTCTGGGTGTCACGTGTCGTGGAGTCAGGTGTCTGAGGGTCATGGTGCCAAGTGTCAGGTTTCCCGAAGTCATACGCAATGATACGCAGTGAAAAAAAGACACCCCGACACGCGACACGCGACACCCAGACACTCCAACACACCGACCCCCTGACACCCCGACAATCCCTGCCCCTCACATCACCGGGCCCGAACCCGGGCCTTCGGCCTCGGCTTCGTCGTCGCGCACGGAAAGCCCGTGGCGTTCCTCGATGTCCTGAAGGTAGGCGCGCGTCTGGTCGAGCTTGTTCTTGTAGTAGCGGATGCGCAATAGCGACTTGGCGCGGGTGAGCAGCTCGAGCTTGTTGACCGGCTTGGAAAGAAAATCGTCCGTCCCCGACTCCACCCCCCGCTCGATGTCCCCCAGTTCGTTGAGGGCGGTGACCATCATGATCGGGATCGACCGGGTGGCCGGGTCTTCCTTGAGCTTGCGGCAGACCTCGAACCCGGACATGCGCGGCATCATGATGTCCAGGAGAATCAGATCCGGAACCCCGCTGCCGCTCTCCATGGACTTCTCCATCACCTGTATCGCCTCGAACCCGTCCGCGGCGGTCACGGTCGTACACCCCAGCGGTTCGAGGTAGGCCTGAAGAAGTTCCACGTTCTGGAGGTTGTCGTCCACGATCAGGACGACGGCTTTGCTCAGGTCCATCGCCTCGGATTCAGCTTCGCCGGGTGTGGGATCGATCGCGGGAGGCCGCGAGGTGGTTTCGTTCATGTCAGTGGCTCCTTGCAGATCCCCTCCAGCCGGCGTGCGAGCAGCCGCAGCGGTGGCTCGGCGGCGTCTTGCAACCTCCGGCGCAGCATCGCGAGATCCTGGGGGGTATCGACATCGTCCCAGGCGGGCAGGTTCGTGATGCCGATGGACGCCTCCCGCGCCCTGGCCAAAGTCTGATCGTACACGCGATCGCTTCCCCAGTCGATCGACTCGAACAACATCGGCTGCCAGACGGGGCAACCCAGCGTCCAGTAACCACCGTCCCCCGTCGGACCGATCAGACACCCGCGCGATCCATCCAACCCCTGACGGGCAGCCCGAAGTGCCTGCTCCAGAGGCGCATCGGGGGCGTCGGCGCCAAAAAAAACCACCGGTCCGCCGCCGATCTCCCGCCAGATGCGCCCCATGCGGTCGCCAAGTTCCCCAGAACCCTGATCGAGAAGCTCCCAGGGGCAGCGATCGTCCCTGAGGGCTGGGGGAAGCGTATGAGGATCGTAAGGGCTTGGTGCATCGAGGGCTACGATCAGACGCGCATCGGAGGCCAGGGGCGCGACGCGGGTGAGAACGCACTCGAGCATCGCTCGGTGCACCTCTGCCGCCTGGCTGGATGTGAGCGCTCCGACCAGCCGGGTCTTGACGCGGCCCGGAATAGCCCGCTTGGCCATGACGATCACGCCCAGGGATGCGTTGTGCTCAGAGGCGGATGTGATCCTGGTAGTGGGCATAGGAGGCCGTGGCTGTTGATTATCCGGAATCAGGTGCCAATAATCCCGCAGACGAACGCCCCACCCGGAATGTTTCGGCAGTCAACTGCGACCCAAAGCGGAGGCAAATCGTATATAGTGGGGACGGCCCCGGCGAGGGGTTCTATCGTCCCCGATCGGCGTGAATTACGCAAGCATTTGGCCTATCGAGACTTATCTGCAATGACCCAGTCCCCTGCGATCATGAGCGCCAAAGTCTCCAATCTTCGCCCCCTTTGGGAGGATCGCTGGTCCCAGCCGATGAGTGATGACCTTGTCGAGGCCGTTCCGGAACATCCGCGGGCGGCGCTGCGCAAGCTTATGGAAGGGCTTGACGAATTCGAGGGATTGACGCAACAGGTGATCTGGTACGGCGAGGCCTGGAAGTGGACGATCGAGTACACCCTCGACCCCGGCGAGGGCGAGGGGATTACCGCCTGCTACATCGTCCCCAACGTCGCGACACCGCTGGTGTGCATCCCTCTTGAAGCCCCGGTGCTCGAGCGGCTTCCCCTGCGACGGCTTAGCCGGGTTGTACGGGACGGCATCCGGGCGGCAAAGTGCGCGGTCTCGATCCACTGGGCGACCTGGCGGCCGACTTCCAAAGCCGAAGCGGAGGCGCTGACGGACTTGGTTCGCCGTAAGGTCAAGATTTCCAAGGAGTTGACGAGCGAGGCGGCGAGCGCCAAGCCCAACGGACACGGCGAGCGGAAGAACGGGCGGGTTCCTGCCGCCAAGACCGGACGGTGACCGTAAGACCGTGTCACTGGCCGATTTTCGATTTTCTTTGGCTTTTCCGTCATTTTTTTGTTGACCTTTACCGGGTTGAAACGATAATTACTGTTGCTTGCGAGGCCTGATTCTCCCCTCCGGGGAAACCCCGGAAAGGGTGGGTCGAGGGTTCCCAGGCCGACCGCTTGCCAAACACCTTCGGCAGGCGGGCGTTGTGCCCCGTAAGACGTTGCGGGGCGTGGGAAAACCGGCGGCTTCGACCGGTGACCGCTCGGCAGGCAAAGGTCTGCCGGAGGCGCGGGTGGGAAGCGACGGCTGGTGAGGCGTCGTCTTAGAAGGAGGTGATCTGTGTCTGACTGTACGAGTGGGCTGCGTTAGACAGCTCGACGGGGCTGAATCGCAGCCCAACAAATCGCGCCCGCCCGAGGCTTCGCGCCTCGGGCGGGCTTTTTTTTTCGGAGATCGCTCAATCGCGTCGTCGTCATCTCGCTCCGGAGGCGGCGCTGGTCCGAAGCGGACCAGGCCCTGAGTCCACCCGGCCCGCCGCGATCCGCTATCATGCCCTGGATTACCCGGACACTCTGGAAGAGGTGAGACATGCGCTGGATCACGATGCTTCTGATCGCACTCATGGGACAGGCCGACACCGAGAAACTGACGGACTTTGACGGCGAATGGGCGCGCATGCTGCCCAACACGCCGCGCGGGTACGTCTGTCACCGCACGGCCGAGCCGATCGTGATTGACGGCAAGGCCGACGAAGAGGCGTGGAAGAAGGCGCCCTGGACCGAGTACTTCCGGGACATCGAGGGCGACCTCAAGCCCGAGCCGCTCTTCAGGACGCGCGCCAAGCTGCTGTGGGACGACGACTATCTCTATGTCTACGCGGAGATGGAGGAGCCGCACGTGTGGGGCACCATCACCCAGAAAAACGCGGTGATGTTCCACGATAACGACTTCGAGGTGTTCATCGACCCCAACGCGGACAACCACTACTACTATGAGTTCGAGATGAACGCGCTCAACACCATCTGGGAGCTGACGCTCGCCAAGCCCTACAAGGACGGCGGACCGGCGATCAACCCCAAGAACCTGGAGGGGACGAAGTCGGCGGTGCATGTGCGCGGAACGATCAACGACCCGTCGGACTTCGACGAGGGGTGGTCGGTCGAGATCGCATTCCCGCTCAAGGAACTCAAGGAGTATGCGGAAGGTGTCGCGTGCCCGCCGAAGGACGGCGACTACTGGCGGCTGGGGTTTTCGCGGGTGGAGTGGCAGGTGACGGTGGAGGACGGCAAGTACGTGAAGGTTCCCAACCGTCCGGAATACAACTGGATCTGGTCACCGCAGGGGATCATCGACATGCACCGTCCCGAGCGCTGGGGCGTGCTCCAGTTCACCACGAAACCGCCGGGCGAGCACGTGCCGTTCGTCATGGATCCGACGATGCCTGCCAGGGATCTGTTGATGAGCGTGTACCACCGCCAGCGGGCGTACCGGGGCAAGTTCGGGCGATGGGCGAAGAACGTCGAGGAACTGGGCATGGAGGGCATGGCGCACGAGAGCGTGACGGGCCCGATCGCGATCGAGCCGGACGGCCGGGGATACATCGCGACGGTGAAGGTGAGGATGCCCGATGGAAGCACGAGAACGCTGCACACGCGGGCGGACTCGAAGCTGTGGTTCGGGCAGTGAGGGCGATCGGGATGTCGGCGTGGTCTAGGCAGTGGGGCGGGCGTCTCGCCCGCCGTCACGACGAAGCTGTGATGCTTGCGGGGTGAATCGTGTGGTTGAATGGACCTCAGTTCAGGCCTGCGGCCTGATGGCGGGCGGGACGCCCGCCCCACCGCGAGAAGCGGGCGTTCCATGAAATGGTCGATGTGGTTATGGCTGGCGCTATCTTTGGCGACCGTGTTCGCGGTGCGGGTGGCCGGACCGAGCGACATCAACGACAAGAATCAGCCGGAAACCATCGCCTACACGGTGGACATGGTCCGCAACGGACAATGGGTGCTCCCGCGGTCGTCGGACGGGAGCCAGACGACCAAACCGCTGCTGTACAACTGGCTCAGTGCGCCACTGGTGATGGCGACGGGTCGCTTCGAGTCGTGGGTGTTCAAAGTCCCGTCGGTGTTCGCCGGGCTGGGGACTCTGGGGCTGATTGTCTGGATGACGCGCCGGATGGTGGGTGGGTTCGGCGTGCGTCCGGAGGGGCTGGTTGTATTCGGCCGCGACGTTCCCGGAGCAACGCCCATCGCCGTGGCGCTGCTCGCGGGGATGCTCTGGCTGGCGTCGCCGGAAGTGTTCCGGCAGGTCTACCACGCCCGGCCGGACGGGCTGATGGTGATGTTTGTCACCGGCGCGTGGATCGCCGCGACGGTGCTGCTCGAATCGGAAGTTCCGCGGCGCTTCGCATGGCAACTGGCGCTTTGGGGGTGCGTGGGGGGTGCGGCGCTCTCGAAGGGTCCGGCGGCGCTGCTTCCGGTGATCTATGCGCCTCTCGCGGCGCGGTTGATTCAGGGCCGCTGGTCCGCGGTCAACCGCGTGGGCTGGTGGTGGGGCTTGCCGCTGGCGGCGGGGATGTTCGCGGCCTGGCTTATTCCGGCATGGCGGGAGGACGGCGAGTACGTCGTGAAGGTGCTCATGGGCACGGAGTTCATTGACCGGATTCGCAGCGGGAAAGGGGGCGACGGCACGTGGGCGCCGTGGAAATCGCCGCTGTATGTGATCGTGCGATTCCTGCCGTGGTCGTTGTTCGCGGTGGTGCTGATGGCTCGGGTCAGGGTGCGGGAGTGGTTCACCAATCCGCTGGGCCCGGCGTTCCTCTGGACGCTGGTGGTCACGGCCTTCTTCGCCTGTTCGGTCGGCATCATTCCACGGTATCTGCTGCCCGCGCTCCCCGCAGTGGCGGCGATGGCGGCGGTGAGCCTGGTGCTCGCCGCCAGGAAGTGGCGCTGGCGGGTGCAACACCTAGCGGCGTGGGGATATGTGGGGGTACTCGCACTCTCGGCCCATCACCTGTGGTGGTCGGAATACGCCACGCTTCGGTTCGGCGATGGATTCGAGTCCTTCGCACGCGACGCGGCGGCGATCGTGGGCGACGATCCGGTGCGATTCGAGACCCACGGCCGCAGTCCGTTGACCTCACTCATGGGCCGGCACCTGGGTGGCCCCGGCGAAAACGTCCCGCGACGGGACGCCGCATGGGTCATCCGACTGGTGTACCACGAGGCGGACGCGGCCGAGGCGGCACTGCTCTCGCGCCCGCTGGGGACCGTCAACCCTTATGAGAGCGCGGACGTCCTTCAGATCGGACTGTTTCGCAACGACGTGACCGCCCCACAGAACGAGGCCACGGAGGGCGGACCATGACCCGGACGGGGAAGACCATCGCCGAGGGTGATAGACTCTCGGCCATGGATGCGAGTGACCGCGAGGCGCTGCTGCTGCTTTCGCTGACCCCCGGTCTGGGGCCGACACTGACGCGCCGCCTGATCGAGCGCTTCGGC
>JBGTFI010000069.1:0-4763 GCA_041747335.1 Phycisphaeraceae bacterium
GGCGTACACGTTGACGCCGCCGTGAACCAGGCTCACCACACGCACCCCGCGCGTGTGCCAGGCATGGACCTGCGCCGGCTCGACGATCCCATCGGCGCCCTCCATCATCACGATCATCCCCACCTGCGGCTCGCCCCGGCCGGGGAGGCTCACCGATGTGTGCTCGCGCCACAGGTCGTCGAGTTCCCGTCGCGTGCGGATCAGTTGCACGTGCCCCGCCGCCGCCAGGGCTTCGTAATAGGCAAACTGCCCGGCCGCGTCTGCGTGGGCCTGAAGCGGTGAGGCGTAATCGCCCTGGCCGCGCGAGGCGGCCTGCCGAGGATCGTCCGGATCGCGGCTGCGGGTGTAGAGCGTCGCCACGCACGCCGCCACGCCGCCCAGGCGCATCTCCGGGAGGCTGACGGTGGGGGTTCCGTCGGTGTTGGGCGCAGCTCGCTCACGGGCGCGCAGGGTGTTGAGCGGCAGGGTCTGATCGCGATCGTGGTGCAGCGCGTTGTAGGCGATGTCGAGGTGGCCGTCGAAGATCGGGAACATGCGGGGGATTGTAGGAGAAGGGACGGAGCGTTGAAGGGACGATGGGGAGGAGGGACGGAGTTGATGCTCGCAGTTTGGTGTGATCCCATCTTCAACTGCCCCATAGGGGCAGCGGATCGTAGCCACGGGTGAAGCGACGCCGCTCTGGGCGGAGCGCAACCCGTGGAAGGAGAGGCGACTCAATTTGTTCTCGACCCGAAGGGGCGATGGAAGGGCCGCGCATCACGCGGGATCGCGCCCGTCCGCCGCCCCTTCGGGGCGGTAGTTGCCGGAGGGGGACTCTGACCACGGGTTGCGCTGCGCTCCACCCGTGGCTACGTTCCGCGACCCCTTCGGGGTCCAGAGTCGGGCGCATCGGATTCATCCTGTCAGTGGGGAGGGATTGAGAAGTATTGTCACGAGAAGAAGATTCTGGAGGATATCCCCGAAGGGACGCCCGCCCCACTGTTCCATACGCCGCGTATGATGTGAACAGGTCAATCTTTCCAATCCTTGAATCGAGGTGGCGCGAGTGATACTCAGGGTCAACGGCGAGCTGGTGGATGAGCAGGCGATCGAGGGGCAGTTCGCCTCGATCAAGGCGTGGCACGAGGGGTTGGCCAACGTCTGCTGCTGCCATCGCAATGAGGAATTTCTCGACCAGGCCCGTGAGCAGGTGGTCGGATGGGTGCTGCTGAATCAGGAAGCCCGCCGGCGCCTGCCGAGCGTCGAACCGGCCAGGCTCGATCAGGCCGTCGCCGCATGGAAGCGCGAGCAGTACGGCGACATGCCCCCTGCCGAGCCGGACGGGCCGCCGCCGCCGTACGAGATCGCCCTGCGCGAGCAGATCGAGCAGCACCTGCGCGTCGAAGCGCTGGTCAATTCGGTCTGTGAGGGATTGAAACCGCCGACGGATGACGAAGTCCGGGCCTATTACGAGACGAACCTGGAGCTTTTCATGACGCCGGAGAAGGTGCGCGCTTCGCACCTGATCAAGTCGGTCCAGCGCAGCGAGACGCGCGAGGCGGCCTATCGGGAGCTGTGCGCCCTGCGCGAGCGGGCGCTGGCGGGGGAGGATTTCGACGCCCTGGCCGCGGATCACACTGACCGGGAGGACAAGCAGGTGGACCTGGGATATTTCGCGCTGGAGGATCTCCCGGCCGAGTTCGCCCTGTGCGCCTTCTCGATGCGGGATGGGGAGGTCAGCCCGGTGCTGATGACGCAATACGGGCTGCATCTGATAAGGATCACCGGCAGGGAGCCTGCCCGTCCGCGGCCGTTTGATGAGGTGGCGGGGGAGGCCAGGACGCTTATGGAGCAGGAGCGTCGGGCGGCGCGGGTGGGGGCGCTGGTCGAGCGGCTTCGCGCCTCGGCCGAGGTCGAGGAGGTCCAGGAGACGGAACAGGCCGGTCAGGGTGCATCGGTGGGACGGTAGGGCACCCTTCAGCAGCCCATATTCAATCGATCCGCGTGGGGTGGCCGAAAAGGGACCGGGAGGGCCGGTTTTCGGACTTGGCGGACGGAGGTTCGGTCTGGACGCGGGGGCCGGGCGGCCCTACGATATCCGGATCGCTTGGTGAGATGGGCCCGATTTCGTACCGGGTCCGCCCCTGTCGGAAGTGAGAGCTGTCAAAAGGGAGCATGTCATGACGGTGATGCGATGCGCGGCGTTCGCGATGGTCCTTACAATGCTGGCCGGGACGGTCCGCGGCGCGGTGGATTTTGAGAAGGAGATCGCCCCGATTCTCGAAGGCCGGTGCGTGGAGTGCCACGGCGCCAAGTCCGCCAAGGGCAAGCTCCGGCTGGACCAGAAGCAGTTCGTTCTCGAACGCGCCAAGGACGACGCGGTCGTCGTCCCCGGCGACTCCGAGGACAGCGAACTGATCTATCGCATCTCCCTGCCCAAGGGCGACGGCGACATCATGCCCCCGGAAGGCGATCCGCTCTCGAAGGAAGAGATCGCCCTGCTGGCGAAGTGGATCGATGAAGGCGCCCAGTGGCCCGACGGGGTCGATCTCGGCGCGCCTGAACCGGAGGCCGAGTCCGATCTGCCCCCCGTTCCGCAATTGAGCGCCGCCGAGGCGTGGGCGGCGGACATCGCGATCGAGAAGATTCGCGAGGCCGGGGCGCTTGCGATGCGCATCGCCGCGGATTCCCCGTGGATCGACGTGAACTACAGCCTGGTGGGCAAGAACATCACCGATGAGCACATCGACCCGCTGGTGGGCGTCTCCACGACCGCCACGTGGGTGAACCTGGCCAACACCCAGATCACCGATCAGGCGCTTGAGAAAATCGGCAAGCTTCCGGCGCTGACCCGGCTGCACCTGGAGAACACCAAAGTCACGGACGCGGGCCTGGCGAACCTCGCCGGGCTGGAGCATCTTCGCTACCTCAACCTTTACGGGACGGCCGTGACGGATGAGGGCATCAAGCAGCTTGCCGGCCTGAAGAACCTCAAGCAGGTCTACCTCTGGCAGACGCAGGTGACGGATGCGGGCGTCGCGGCGCTTCAGGAAGCGATCCCCGAGGTCTACATCAACACGGGCGCGAAACTGGTGGTGGTCGAGGCCGAACCTGAACCGCAGTCTTCCGCGATCAACGCCAAGTGCCCCGTCTCCGGGCAGAATATCAACGCCGGATTCACGTTCACCTTCAAGGAGCAGGTGATCGGGTTCTGCTGCGGGGACTGCAAAGCCGCGTTCGAGAAGGAACCGGAGAAGTTCATCAGCAAGGTGGAGAACTTCAAGGATCCCGGAACCCTGGCCGCGAAGCCGGTGAATAGCAAGTGCCCGATCTCCGGGAAGGAGCTCAATCCCGACCAGACGGTGACGTACCAGGAGCAGGTGATCGGGTTCTGCTGCGGCAACTGCAAGGCGGAGTTCGAGAAGGATCCCGCGAAGTTCATCGCCAAGGTGGACGGATTCACCCCCCGCCCTGCCCCGGCCCCGGAAGGCGACCCCGTCGCGGGCAAGCCGATCAACACGATCTGCCCGCTTTCGGGCAAGGAAGTCGATGTCAACCACACCTCTGCCTACAAGGGGCAGACGATCGGGTTCTGCTGCCCGATCTGCAAGCAGGTGTTCGAGCAGGATCCCTCCAAGCACATCGGGAAGGTCAAGGAGTTCAAGGATCCCGATGCCCTCAAACCCGTCAACGCCAAGTGCCCGACCTCCGGGAAGGACATCAGCGCCGAGTTTGTGACGGTGTTCGAGGGGCTTCCGATCGGGTTCTGCTGCGGCAACTGCAAGGCGGCGTTCGAGAAGAAGATCTCCGAGCTGCGCGGGGGCGGCGAGGCGAAGCCGCAACCCGTCTCGGCGGAACCGGTGAACGACGTGTGCCCCATTTCCGGCCGGCCGGTGGACAAGGCCTTCACCTTCGCGCACGAGGGCAAGACGGTTGCGTTCTGCTGCGAAAAGTGCTGCAACAAGTTCGCCGAAGCGCCGGGCGAGTTCGCCGAGAAGGTGGTTCAGAAGAACTGACGATCCCGGTTGCGCCGGCGGCGTGGGAGGAACGGGTCGGGCCATTCAACTTCCCGACGAATCCCCTCCCCCTGTGGACTGCCCGCCGCCTTCGCCGGCGATGGCGGAGCGCATGGTGGTGTCCGCCTGGATGTTCCGCAGGCGGTAGTAGTCCATGATGCCGAAGTTGCCATTGCGGAACGCCTCAGCCATCGCCTTGGGGATTTCCGCTTCTGCAAGCACGACGAGCGCGCGGTTTCGGCTGATCTCGGCCTTGTATTCCTGTTCCTGGGCGACGGCCATGGCGCGGCGTTTTTCCGCCTCGGCCTGGAAACGGCGCTTGTCCGCCTCCGCCTGATCCACCTGCAGCTTGGCGCCGATGTTCTCGCCGACGTCGATGTCGGCGATGTCGATCGAGAGAATCTCGAACGCGGTGCCGGCGTCCAGCCCCTTCTCGAGCACGGTCTTGGAGATCTTGTCGGGATTTTCGAGCACGGCCTTGTGGCTGGCCGCCGAGCCGATGGTGGTGACGATGCCCTCGCCCACGCGGGCGACGATGGTTTCCTCGGTGGCGCCGCCGATCAACCGGGCGATGTTGGCGCGGACGGTGACGCGCGCCTTGGCCTTGAGTTGAATCCCGTCCTGGGCCACCGCGTCCACGGTGCTGCGTCCCGAGGCGGGGCTGGGGCAGTCGATCACTTTTGGGTTCACGGAGGTCTGCACGGCGTCAAGGATGTCGCGCCCCGCCAGGTCGATCGCGCAAGCCGTGTCCCACGGCAGCTCGATCTT
>JBGTFI010000070.1:0-7867 GCA_041747335.1 Phycisphaeraceae bacterium
AGCTGTCGCGCCAGGCCTCAAAACGCTGATTCCACTCCAGGTCGGGGGTGATCAGCGCGTTGCGGTCGGCCTGGAACGTCAGCCGCGCCGCCGTGACCCAGACGCTGGCCGCCGCGGTCACCGCCGCCAAGATCAAGACCGCCCAGGGCCTCCGGCAGATGATCCGCGCCCAACCGGCCAGCAGTCGTCGTCGTAGCGCCTGGTGCATGAGGAGCGAATCCTAAACCCCCCCATCCCCAGCGGCAATGCACGATTCTCGAGCGCCGGCGGGCCGGAGCCGATTCCTGGGTCTACCATACCGGACATGATGAGAACCTTACTTGTCTGGACGGTGTTGCTGCTGATCGGTTCCCGCGGACTTTCGGGGTGCGCCGCCCGGCAGGAGAAAGCCGTGGTCGATCACCAGGAAGCGCTCCCGGCCGAAGAAAGCGCCACTCGAACGCCGTTCATGTTCCGCGAGGCGGCGGTTCCAGAGGGTTGGCCGGCGCCCACCCCTGTCGGGGAAGTGCAGGTCAAGCACTACCCGGCCTATCGCGCCGCGATCGCCGCCTCCCCCGTTGACGCCGCGCCCACCCAGAACGACTCCTTCAGCCGGTTGTTCAATCACATCAAGCGAAGCGACATCGCCATGACCGCCCCGGTTGAAATGGTCTACGAGGACGGCCCTGACGAAACCCCGCGCATGCGGTCCATGGCCTTCCTTTACCGGGATACGACCCTGGGCGAACCCGGCAACGACCAGGACATCGAAGTCCGCGACATGCCCGCACAGACCGTCCTGAGCATCGGCGTGCGCGGGCGCTACACCGACGAGCGCATGCGGGCGAACCTGAAAGCCCTCGAACAATGGCTCGCGGAACACCAGGGCCAGTGGAAATCCGACGGGCCGCCGCGATACTTCGGTTACAACAGCCCCTTCGTGCCCTGGTTCATGCGGTATGGCGAGGTGCAGGTGCCCATCGCCCCGGTCCCATGACGGCGAACCCCCGGCCGATCGACTGTCACCGCCGCGCCTGCGTCGGCGGGGCGATCCGAAGCGCCGCGCCCTGCTCCGAGCTGCGCACGTACAGCGTTCCCTCTGACAGCGCCGGGCTGGACCAGCACTTGCCCCGCAACACGTCCGCCCGGGCCAGCTCGCGATAGGCCTGGGGCGACGCCTCGATCAGCACGATCTCACCCTTATCGCTCAGCACGATCAACCTGTCCCCGGCCAGGATCACATTTCCCGGACCGAATCCCTCTTTCGACCACTTCTCCTGCCCCGTGCGGATGTCGATGCACATGAGCGGCGCATCGCCGTACTGCTTGAACCCGAACAGCCCGTAGAGGTATCCATCCTTCACCACCGGCGTACTCCAATGGCTCATGAGTTTGTTGGGCGTGCGCCAGAGTTCCCGCGCGGCCAAGCCCCGCGAAGTCTGCTCGATCCGGTAGGCCGCCGCCCCCACACCGTAACCGGCCGAGCAGTAGACCACGTCCTCATACACCACCGGCGACGCCGCCGTCGACGTGCGGTAGGGGTACTCCTGACGCCACAGCGCCTTTCCGGTGGCCGGTTCCACCGCAACCAGCCCGCTTTGCGTGAAGAAGATGATCTGCTTCACTCCGTGGATCGTCGCGGGGATGGGCGTGGCGTGCGTCATCGCATCGTGGTGCGCCTTCCACACCGCCTGCCCCGTATCCGCATGGAACGCCAGCAGCGCCTGACCCCGCCCGCCGCCCATCACGAACACCCGGCCGTCCACCACCAGCGGCGACGCGGCGCTCTGCCATGAAATCGCCTTGGCACCGTACTCCTTCACCAGGTCCACGCTCCACTTCACTTCACCGGTCCGGGCGTCGAGGCAGTAAAGCCCCAGACGGGCATCGAGCACGTACACCCTGGCGTCATGGACGCTCGGCGTCGATCGCGGCCCGTCCCCGCCGCGGTTGTCGCGCGTGCCCGAATCACCCCCGCCGTCGTACCTGGCGATCCCCAGCGGAGCGGCCCACAGCTCCCTGCCCGTCTCCGCGTCCAGCGCGATGCAGACTTCCCGCTCCACGCCGTCAAGGGTCCGCGCGACGAGCGTGTAGGCCCTTCCCTCCGCGACCGAGAACGAGCTGAACCCCCCGGACGTGGCGGTCTTCCAAACCACCTCCGGTCCGTTGTTGGACCAGGGCGCGATCGACTCCGCCGCGGCCGTCCCGTCATGACGCGGACCGCGATACTGTGGCCACGCCTCGGCCAGGCTCGTCCCGGCGATCATGAGCGTTGCGAAGACGGTGGCGAACAGGGAACAGCGCTTCAAAGCCAAGACAACTCTCCTGACGGTCGGAATGAAGGTCCACTGGGGCGGTTTACTCTAGCCCCCGTGTCCAGCGATGGAAAGTGCGACACACTTGTTATCAGGACGCCGCATGATCGGACCTGTTATTGGGACTGTCCCGCGCGCCAAGCGATGACCGTCCCATAATCCGATTTCCAAGGAAAATGCTTGCTTTTCGCGCTCGGCCCGGTAAAGTAATGAACGCTGTTTCAGCTCGAACCCCATGCCACCGCATCCAGGCGATACGAGAACTCCAACCTCCTTTGACCGGAACGTTCGCGCGGTGGCTCCGGCCCCGCGCGATCCCGTCCGCCTGACCTGAGCGAGCTTCAGCCGAAGCTGTCCCTTCGAACACGAAGGAAGGATGCGATCATGTGGCGAAGAAAGTTCATCCAGGGTTTCGGGTTTGCCTGCGCGCTGATGCTCGGCGCTCCGCGCGAGGCGCCCGCGTATTCCCTTTCGGACCTGCTTACGAATCCGGTGATGGTGATCGAGTACCACGGGGTGCGGTTCACCAACTTCCGCGATTGGGAATCCCACGGCTTTGACGGCGCAGAAGGGATCCCCGCCGACGACATCGGCGTCACGCCCGTGCTGCACGACGGCGGCGTCGGGCTGCGGTTCGATTCCGAGGCCTTCAATGTCCACAGCGCGCAGACGCGGCGGATCAACTGGACGTTCGATGTCGAAGCCGGCGACGCCATGACCCACATCATCGGCGGCGGACTCTACGTCGACGGTGTCGCCCTCGATCAGGGACAGTTCCTGATCACGCGCAAGGACTACGGTGAAGACCTCACCGGCGCGGAGAAGCTCCTGGCCGCCTCCGCGGTGCAGGGGGATGGGACCACGCTGCTGGATCGCAACGTGAACGCCTACTTCCCGCGCCAGGGCGCGGTGGTGGTGCAGACCGAGCTGGTACTCGTGAGCCTTCCGGAGGGCGGGGCGGAGGTGGGGAACTTCGTGGAGACCGTCCGCCTGGAGCGGGAGGTCACCCGCGTCCACGAAACGCCCGAGCCGGGCGTCGCGACGCTCGCGGGACTCGGCGCGATGGGTCTGGCTTCGTGTGCGCTGCGGCGAAGGCGCGAAGGACGGCGGTAGATCGGCCGCGCGCCGGGCCGTGCAACACATCCCCTGCCGCGCGGTATCCTCAACCGTCGATGCCGGAAGCGGACCTCAACGCGGCGGTTGAAGCGGTCACGGGCGGAGTGCGCCTGCGACTGAAGGTCGTTCCCAACGCCAGCCGCTCGCGGCTCGCAGGCGTGCTCGGCGATCGTCTGAAGGTGCTCGTCGCTTCCCCCCCGGAAGCGGGTAGGGCCAATCACGCCGTCTGCGCTCTGCTGGCCGAGGCGCTGGGGGTGGCGGTGCGCGATATCGCCATCCTCTCCGGCCACGCCCAACCGCGCAAGACCCTCGAAGTCACCGGCCTGACGCCCTGCCAAGCCGTTGAACGGCTCAGCGCCGCTCTGCACACCTGAACCACGACCCACAACTCACCAACACCCCCCCATGCCCACTGGTCTGATCCATGATGAACGTTTTCTCCGGCACGACACCGGGCCGCGCCACCCCGAGCGCCCGGATCGATTGCGCGCGATCACCGCGATGCTGCGAGCGACGGGCCTGTGGGACAAGCTCGCCCACCTGCCGTTTCACCCCGCGAGCATCGTGCACGTCGATTGGGTCCATGCCGAGGCCTACATCGAGCGTGTGCGGCTGATGTGCGAGCGGGGCGAGGCGTGGATCGACACGCCCGATTCGGCCATCTGCCCCGAAAGCTATGAGGTCGCCCTCCTCGCCGCCGGTGGTGTGATCGCCGCGGTCGATGCCGTCATGCTCGGCCGATGCGACAACGCCTTCTGCGCCGTGCGCCCGCCCGGACATCACGCCGAGCATGGCCGGTCCATGGGATTCTGCCTCTTCAACAACGTCGCCCTCGCCGCCGAGCGCCTTCTGCGCGACCACAAGCTCGAGCGCATCGCCATCGTCGATTTCGATGTCCACCACGGCAACGGCACGCAGCACACGTTCGAGGAGCGCGCGGACGTGCTGTTTATCAGCATTCACGAACACCCGCGCTACCTCTACCCCGGCACGGGATACGAGCACGAGCGCGGCCGCGGCCCCGGCGAGGGTTTTACCCTTAACGTCCCGCTGCTTCCGCACGGCGGGGATGAGGAATACCGCAAGGCGTTCGAGGAGCGCATCCTCCCGGCGCTGGAAGCCTATCGTCCGCAGGCGCTGCTGGTGAGCGCCGGGTTCGACGCGGCCGCCGCGGATCCGCTGGCGCACATGGAGGTCTCCGCCGATGGTTTCGAGTGGATGACCCGCCGCCTGCGCGAGACGGCGCAGAAGCACTGCGCCGGGCGACTCATCAGCACCCTGGAAGGCGGCTACGATCTCGAAGCGCTGTCCGAAGGGGTGCGGCGGCACATCGAGGTATTGATGGAGTGAGAGGATCGCAGATTGAGGACTGAACATTGAAGATTGAAGATTGAAGATTGAAGAGCGGTGCGTGCCGGATGCTCCACGCCATTCAACTACTCAACTTGCAACCTGAAACTTGCAACCTGCAACTTGCAAACCTGTAGCGCTTCCCCGACTTTGGACTTTCAGACTTTGGACTTGTGCCCCCCTACCCGATCATCGACTCCCCATCTTGGCCGTCCGCTTCGCCGCCGCGGATGATGACCGGGTCCGTCTCGCACTCGATCTGGACTTTGCCGTTCTGGTCGACGACGCAGATGGGAATGCGTCCGGCCTTCCAATCCGCCAGCGCCAGCAGCGGCCAGCGGTGCGGATAGGACCGTTCGGGTTCGACCGCGATGCGCTGTCCGCCGGGCGCCAGGCGGTCGATGGTCAGGCGCGGTTCGCCCAGGAAATAGCCCAGGCTGGTGACCCCGCGCGGGCTGAACGCCAGCGCGTTGTGAACGTAGCTGTCGGTGTAGCCCAGGCTCTGCGCTCCGACGTTGCTCATCACCTGGAGGTCCCAGTAGCGCTGCGTCAGCGACGGGCGTCGCAGGCCCAGATACCGCGAGAGGTGATCGCGCCACAGGTTCTGGCTGATCCAGATGTTGCCCGTATCGACCGAGCTGTGCTCGCACCCGTAGGGGCTTAGCGTCTCGCGGAGCGCGTTGGTCAGGTCGTCCTGCAGACGCCTCAGGTCAAAGGGCGGCGGCTGCCCGATCATCGCCTGGAGGAGCAGCCCGTTGCCGGTGAAGATCGAGTACCCGTCCCACCCCGGAAGCTGCACATAGGGCAGCGCCTGACCCGAATGCACGTCCATCAGCCCCGTTGCCGACTTGTCCACGCAGATCGCGTAGTGGTCCAGGTTCCACGCCTTGGACTCGATCCGCTCCACCGACAGGTTCACCGCCCGTTCGCACTGGTCACTCAGTTCCCTGCGGCCGATGCGTTCGAGCAGGTCCGCGCCGGCCCGCAGCGCCGCGACGCGCTTCATCGCCAGGTACGTCTGCTTGCGCGCGTACTGCATCGTCGCGCTTCCATCGTCGATCGTGTTCGCCCCGCCCTCGGAGGGGAATCCGCTCCCGTCCCGGTCGGTCCAGAGCAGATAGACCACCACCTTCTCGACCGCGTCGGCGCACTTGCGCACGATCGACAGATCCCCCGTCCAGTGCGCGTGCGCCTGAAGCAGCAGCAGGAAGTCAGCGTTCTCCTCGACGGGCATGTCGTGGTCGAACGCCTGCCCCGTCGCCATCACGCCCGCGCCCAGGTCGTGGCAGAGGATCGCCCCGCCCGATTTGGCGTGCTCCTTGATCCGGGACGCCCACTGCGGAAGCTGAACGCCCAGCAGCCGCGGCCAAAGCAGCAGATAGAACGGCGAAGTGTTGTATTCCACGTCCAGCGGCGACTGAAACAGCGTGCAGCCCTCCATCACGCTGAACCACTCTCCGACGTTGCGCGTCGGGTCGGCGTCGTCCGCGGCGGGGAACAGGTCGCACCAGAACGTGTTGCTCAGGTACGCCTGGAAGGTCTGATTCACCAGGTGGTTCTGCCCCTGCCGCAGCGGGGCCTGGTCCAGCAGCTTCTCGAACCGCCTCGAGTGCGCCAGGCGGTCGTCGCGCGTGCGGATCGCCTGCTCGATCACCGACTCGATGTCCATGTAATACCGGTTGTAACGGAACCGCCCCCGACGCTCGCCTTCCTGGGTCGCCACCGTCATGATCGGTTCGCCGCAGTGCGCGCCCCAGACCAGCCGCCACTTGATCCCGCTGCCCGGTTCGGTCACGGGCATCTCGTATTCCAGCCCGCGCCCGTCCGCGTCCGCGGTGACGCCGCGGTTGAGGCTGACGATCCGCTCGCGCACCTCCACCGACCGCTCGCAAGCCGCCTTCGCCACGCCCCCGAAGTCCACCTCCACCGCCTGGGGCGACAGCGGGCTGCGGTAGGTCAGATCGATGCGCCCGCTGTGGTAGACCGGATCCCCCGGCGGCTCTTCCCCCGTGTCCGCACGCGCCTCGATGCGCGTGTCCGGCCGCTGGATGCGGAAGAACATCTTCACCCGCTGGGGCGCGGGGCCTTCCCGCGGGATGCGCCTTAGCGCCTGCGACCGGCTGATGCGCATCTCCAGGTAGAACGCGGGCATGACGCACAGCGGTTCGTCCTGCGGATAGAACACCCCATGCACGTTGAACTCGAACCGCAGGCGGTACTTCTCGCTGTACGCCCGGAAGGTGATCGAGTTGATCCGCTCGAACTGCTCGGCGTTGTAGAGCGGCGTGCCCCGCGTGGTGAAGGGCAGCACCCGCTCGGTCCCGTCGGGCTCGATGAACCCGACCATCAGGTCCAGGGGCTGATCGTAAAACCGCCCCAGCGCCGAGTGCATCACGCGGTGCCGGTGCGGCTCAAACAGCAGGCTGAAGCGGCCGCCCAGCCTCGCCAGGTTCCACGTCATAAGCTGCATGGCAAAGGCTCTTCCACATCCCCGCCAAGGCCCACGATGTCGGGGACCTCCACCTCGCGCCCCTCGCCCCGACCGTTCGGGACGCGCGGCGCGCTTACGGTGCTTATCGGGCGGGGGCGTCCGCGAACTTGATTCGCTCCCCTCGCGCTACCCCGCCGCCGCCATCGACCGCGACAGCTTACGCACCACCTCCGCGACGATCGTCGCCGCTTCGTCCACTTGCGCCGGCGTCGTGTCCTTGCACGTCGAGAAGCGCACCGAGCCGTGCGCGATCACATCCGGGATGCCCATCGCGCGCAGCACGGGGGAGGGTTCGAGCGATCCGCTCGAACACGCGGCCCCGGCTGAGGCGCACACCCCGCGCTCGCTCAGCGCCACCAGGATTCCCTCGGCCTCGAGCGTCGGGAATCCGATGTTGCTCGTGTTCCACAGCCGCACCTGCTCATCGTTTCCAGGGGGGCGGTTGACCACCGCGTCGGGAAGCAGTTCCAGCACGCCGCGCTCGAAGCGGTCGCGCACCGCCCGGCAGGCGCTCGCCGTCGCCGCGTCGGCGACGAACCCGGTTGCGAGTTCACACGCCACGCCCATCCCCACGATCCCCGCGGTGTTCTCCGTCCCGGCGCGCAGGTCTCGCTCC
>JBGTFI010000071.1:0-3957 GCA_041747335.1 Phycisphaeraceae bacterium
CACCGAACAGTTCTGGCAGGAGCGGGGCGTCGAACCGATCCTGGCCCTGCGCTCCCTCTGGCTCAGCGACGACAACCGCTGGCCCAACCACTGGAAGGCCACCACCACCCCCGCAATAGCCGCCTGAGGTGTCATGCACCCGACCCGCCCCGCCGGGCGATAATCCCGGTGTCATGCTCGATCACCTCCCCATCGACCGCGATGCCCTGGCCGCGTTCTGCAAACGCCACCGGGTCACGAAACTGTCTCTGTTCGGCTCCGTCCTCCGCGACGACTTCGGGCCGCAGAGCGATGTGGACGTGCTGGTGGAGTTTGAGGGGCAGGCGCGGGTGGGGCTCTTCAGGCTCGCCGGAATCGAATTAGGACTGCGCGAACTTCTGGGCCTCGATCGGCCGGTGGACCTGCGCACCTCCCAGGACCTGAGCCGATATTTCCGTGACGAAGTGGTCCGGGAGGCGGAGGTTCTCTATGCGGCGTGAGGATTATGCGTAGGTCAGGCCTCGGCCTGACACTCCCTCGCCCCCGGCGCGCGTAAGGCCGGCAGGCCGAGGCCTGACCTACGAGTGCGCCATTTCGTCTTCCCACCCCCTTCGCCTACAATCCCTCACCAGCACGCCCCAAAAGCCCCGGAGCCTCCCGATATGTCCCGCAAGATGACCATGACCGAAAAGATGATCGCCGCCCACGCCGGCCGCGCGGATGTCTCGCCCGACGACAACGTTTGGGTCAACGTCGATGTCCTGATGACCCACGATGTCTGCGGGCCGGGGACCATCGGCATCTTCAAGGAAGAGTTCGGCCCGTCCGCCAGGGTCTGGGATCCCGATCGGGTGGTCATCATCCCCGACCACTACATCTTCACGGCCGAGGACAAGTGCCATCGCAACATCCAGATCCTGCGAGACTTCGTGAAGGAGCAGGGCCTGAAGTATTACTACGACCCTGACTTCCTGAACACCGCTCAGGGGTCGGGCTTTCCCAATCCCTACCGCGACCCGACGCAGACCCGCTACAAGGGCGTCTGTCACAAGGCCCTGCCGGAAGAGGGGCACTGCCGGCCAGGGGAAATCCTGCTCGGAACCGACAGCCACACCTGCACGGCCGGGGCGTTCGGCCAATTCGCCACCGGCGTGGGCAACACCGATGCCGCCTTTACCCTCGGCACGGGCAAGACCTGGCTGAAAGTGCCCCCGACGATGAAGTTCGTCTTCCACGGCGAGATTCCTCCCTATCTCACCGCCAAGGACCTGATCCTGGCGGTGATCGGGGAGATCGGCTTCGCCGGAGCGACCTACAAAGCCATGTACTTCACCGGCGAGGGGGTGCGCAGCCTGACGCTCGAAGACCGCATGACGCTGACCAACATGGCCATCGAGGCGGGGGGCAAGAACGGCGTGTGCGATGTGGATGAGAAGACTCTTGATTACGTCCGTGCCCGCTCGACGCGCCCGAACTGGCAGGTGTTTGAGGAGGATGCAGGCGCCGATTACTGCTTTGAGCACGAGTGGGATCTGTCGTTGCTCGAACCGCTGGTCGCCAAGCCCCATAGCCCGGACAACAAGGACACGGCCTACAACTGCCGCGATGTCAAGATCGACCGCGCCTACATCGGTTCGTGTACGGGGGGGAAGATCACGGACATGATCTTCGCCGCGGCCATCCTGAACGGGAATCGGGTGAAAGTTCCCACCTTCGTCGTCCCCGGGTCAACGGAAGTCCACGCGGACATGCTCCGCCTGAACCTCAAAGGCCAGCCGAAACAGGACGGCGAGAAGTCGATCTATCAGATCCTCGAAGACGCCGGTTGCCAGATGGGTCCAAGCTCCTGCGCCGCCTGTCTGGGCGGTCCGCGGGACACGTTCGGGCGGCTGAATGAGCCCATCACCTGCATCAGCACCACCAACCGCAACTTCCCCGGCCGAATGGGCCACAAGGAGGCGGGGGTCTACCTCGCCTCGCCCCTGACGGTGGCGGCCAGCGCGCTGCGGGGGACGGTGACGGACCCGAGGGAGTACGTCTCCGAGCCGATCGAGACGGGCGGGGCGGGGGTGCGATAAAAAGATTCTATATTCATCTGATCCTATACCTTGGCGTCAGATCGTGGATTCCTACGGGTCTTCTATCAGTTTTTCAAGGATTGATAGAAAATTGATAGATTAAGTTCGCGGGGTATGTTAGTATGTTTCCTATCAATTGTCAGCCTGATTGATAGGAAATCAATAGATGCGCTACCCCAAGCCCGCCCCCGACTGGCGATCCATCCTGAATGAACGCATTTCGGAACTGGCCCAGGTTGCCGGTAACGCGCGCTTCAACGCGTTCATACTCGCCTCCCAGAACGCGTACGACCCGTGGGAAAAGCTGCGATTCAAAGCACGCGCAGCCGCGCTTGATCCAGCGCTGGCGTGGCTTCAGGTGAAGTGGGAGCGAGTTCGAAACGCCAGACCGTTGCCGCTGACGGATCGATCCGGCCGGGCTTTGACGTACTGGTTGCCCCCAACCTCCCAGGAAGAGCTCATGCTGGTCGACCAGCAGCTCGCCGGGCACATCGGCCAAGCGACACGGGAACTCGTCGGCCGCGAACTCGCGGAGTACTACATCAAGAACTCACTCATGGAAGAGGCGATCGCATCGAGCATGCTCGAGGGCGCCGTCACCACCCGGCGCGACGCCAAGCAGATGCTTCGTGAGCAGCGCCCGCCTCGAACCCCAGGCGAGAGAATGGTCGCCAACAACTATCAGGCGATCGGCTTCATCCGGGAACACCAGGGCACTGCCCTGACCCCCGACTTCATCCTCGAACTGCATACCATTCTCACCCAGGACACCATGCCCGCCGACCAGATCGGTCGCTGGCGAACCGCCGATGACGGCGTCAACGTCATCGACCACCGCGACAACGAGATCATGCACGAACCTCCCCCGGCCGCGGACCTTCCGCGACGGCTGGATGCGCTGATCCGCTTCGCGAACGAATCGATCCGTGAAGATGGCGAGTTCGTTCATCCCGTCGTGCGCGCGATCGCGCTGCACTTTCAGTTCGGGTATGAGCACCCTTTCTGCGACGGCAACGGCCGCACGGCGAGGGCGCTGTTCTACTGGCACCTGCTCAGAAATAAGTACTGGCTCTTCGAGTTCCTCCCGCTTTCTCAGTTGTTCAGAAGGGCGCCCGCTCGCTACGCGCGGGCGTTTGTGTACACCGAAACGGACGACTTTGATCTGGGCTACTTCCTCACCTACCACCTCCGGGTGATCGGCAAGGCTCGCCATGCCTTGCTCGAGTACCTGGCGGGCGAACAGCGTAAGCGGTTGCAGGCCGAGTCAACCTACGGCCGGGATCCCAGGTTGAATCAGCGACAGAAGCTCCTGCTCCGGAACCTGCATCACAGGGACGGCGCTCCGGTCACGATCGCGGAGCATCAGCACGCCAATGACCTCGCCTACGCCACCGCCCGCGCGGACCTCATCGAACTCGAGCAACTCGGCTATCTCTCGTCGCGCAAGGTCGGTAAGAAGCTGGTCTACACGCCGACCGACGCCGCCCACTGACCCCTCACCCATCCGGATAATTCGGCTTCAGCCGCATCGCCCTCCGGCACAGCGCCACCAGATCGTTCACCCGGCTTTCCACCTTCGCCAGGTCGTCGTCGGCCCGGATCATCCTTTCCACCCGGCCGGCGGATTCCGTGATGGTGTCGAACCCGAACCCGCCCGCGGAGCCTTTGAGCTGATGCGTCAGTTTCGCCAGTGTCTCCAGGTCTCCGGCCGTGAGCGCTTCCTGCAGCAGCCCGATGCGCTGGGGCAGGTCGCTGATGAACAGGTCGATCAGTTCCGCCATGTCCGGATCGCTCGCCATCGTGCTGAACAGCGGCCCATCGGGGCTGAGCGGCGGGGGGGTCGTGTCGCGTCCCCCAGCTACCCGCGCCGCGGTCGCCGGGTGCGATCGGCGGTCCAGCG
>JBGTFI010000072.1:0-6949 GCA_041747335.1 Phycisphaeraceae bacterium
CCCGCCACATGCTCGCGCGGGCGCGGCTTGAGCGCCCATTGCGCGCTCACCACGGCCAGGAGCATCAGCCCCACCACCGCCTTGATGTGCGAGCGGCCCTGCTCAGCCAGCAAGCCCAGCAGCCAGATGCCCACGGGCATCGACACCAGACGCAGCGCCGTCCATCGGAACGTCAGCCGCCACGGCACGTGCTGACGGTATTGCCACGTGCTCCAGGCCGTCTGCCCCAGCACCCCCGCGAGGGTCACCGCGATCGCCACCGGCAGCTCCACCCCCGCGGCCAGCATCAGCGGAATGGCGAACAGCCCGCACCCGAACCCCACCGCGCTCTGAAGCGCCAGCCCCAGCGACAGGAACAGCGCCACGGCCGGTAGTAGCTCAAGGTTCAACGGGGGAATCCTTCACGGGCCGGCCCGTCAGGACCGTCACAATCGCCTGCCCGCACTCCGGGCAAGTGGGGCTTTGGGCGGGGTCCAGGCCGCGAAGATTGTAGCCGCAGGGGCAGCGGGTAGCTCAGGCCAAGGCCTGACCTGGCTGCGGCCTGGGGGGTGGCGGAAACGTCCGTAATCCCTACCATGCCCACACACCGATTCCACCTGGACCCATGGACCAATGGCTAAGCGTGATGCGGGAACCGGTACTTACGTCGATCCACACACGGATCTCTTCGCGCCGCTTCAGGAGCGACAAAGACGCAGACTTTTCCTTCCAAAGTTTGTGGGGCCGGAGGCGGCTGACAAGCGCCTTGCCACCCCGCGGCGCGATGCCGCGTTCGAGATCATCCGTAACTGGTGGGCGCAGGCGCTGTCGGGCCGACTTAACCGTAAGGAAACGAGCATCGATGATGCCTTCCTCGCCGAGGTCTTCGGACAGGCGCTCGGCTATCGGGGTGTGACGGACAGCCGTGACGCTTATGAGCGAGAGAGACAATTCCATGTTCCTGGCGTCGGTCCCTGCGACGGCGCGCTGGGTCACTTTCCCCCCGCACAGGCGGATCGCGTCTGGGCGGTGATCGAACTCAAGGACGCAAGCACCAACCTGGACCGTGACCGGTCCAACGGCCGCACGCCCGTTCAGCAGCTCTGGGACTATCTCAACGCGATGCCCGAATCGTGCATCTGGGGCATCGTGAGCAACTTCACGACGATCCGACTCTACCATCGCGCCTCCGGAACGCAGCGGTTTGAGCAGTACACCCTCAGGGAAATGGCGGAAGACCGACAGGTTTTCGATCGCTTTTACGCCATTTTCGAGCCGGGGGGTCTCATCAAGGGCGTCCTGAAAGAACCGCCGCGCGCGGTCCGGCTCCTGAAACGAACGGATGAACGCCAGCGCAAGGTCGGCGATGAGCTTTACACGTACTACAGCACCCAGCGCCTGCGCCTGATCGAACACCTGCATCGCGACAGGGGGCTGGACATCGACGCCTCCATCCGTGCGGCCCAGAAGCTCATCGACCGGGTGCTTTTCATCGCGTTCTGCGAGGATCGCAGGCTCATCGTCCACGACGCCATCGACAAGGCCTACCACGCGGTCTCCCACTTCAGCAAGGCGCGCAACCCGATCTGGCAGAACTTCCTGGGCCTGTTCGCCGCGATGGACACCGGCCATCCCTCCATCGGAGTCGAGAACGGATACAACGGCGGACTGTTCCATGACGACGAGCTGATTGATTCCCTGGACCTCGACGACCAGCCCTGGACCAACTTCTTCAAGAGCCTTTCCGATTACGACTATGAGCACGAGGTGGACGTGGACGTGCTCGGCCACCTCTTCGAGAAGTCCGTCACCGAACTCGAACGCCTGCGCGAAGGGGCACTCTTCGCCGCCGACCGGACCGTCCTCGAAGCGCCGATGATGCCTAAAAGCCCGCAGCGCAAGCTCTTTGGCATCTACTACACGCCCCCGGAGTTCACCCACGCCATCGTCCGGTACACCATCGGGGAGGTCATCGAGGAACGCTTCGCCGCGGCGCGGGAAAGGGCGGGGCTGAGTGATGCGCAACTGGTAAACGGCGATGACAACCCCGTCATCCGCGCCTACCGTCGCGAGTGCTTCGACATCCTGACGGAACTGCGCATCTGCGACCCGGCCTGCGGCAGCGGCGCGTTTCTCATTCAGGCGTACGAAGCACTGTACGAGGCGTACGGGAAGGTGGTGACGGAGATCGCCCACTTCGATACCGGCCACGCCCAGGCGCTCTTCGACGAGACGCCCGACCTCATTCTCTCGCGAAACCTCTTTGGGGTGGACCTACAGCCTGAAGCCGTGGAGATCGCCCAGCTATCCCTCTGGCTCCGCACCGCGCGCCGCGGCAAGACCCTGGCCGACCTTTCGCGCAACATCGTCTGCGGCAACAGCCTCACGGACGACCCGGCCGCCCATCCCCGCGCCATGCGCTGGGAAGACGCCTTCCCCGACGTCTTCTCCGGGGACAATCCGGGCTTTGATTGCGTGATCGGCAATCCGCCGTGGGAGCGGCTGAAACTTCAGGAGCGCGAGTTCTTCGCGCTCTCCGCGCCCCGGATCGCCTCGGCGGTGAGCGCCGCCGACCGCCGCCGGTTCATCGCCGCGCTGGAGAACGAGAATCCCGAGCTTTACAAAACCTACCTTCAGGCCCAGGGCGATGCCGACCGCATGCTCGCCTGGGTCCGCGCTTCGGGTCGCTATCCCCTCACCGGCAAGGGCGACATCAACACCTACGCCCTCTTTGCTGAGCTGGCCATGCGCCTGGTCGCCCCCACCGGCCGCGTGGGCCTGCTCGTCCCCAGCGGCATCGCCACCGACATGACCACGTCAAAGTTCTTCGCCGCACTTATCGAGTCCATGCAGCTACGACGGCTCCATGACTTCGAGAATAAGCGTGGGGTATTCAAGGATGTCCATCGCGCCTTCAAGTTCAGCATTCTCAACTTCGGCGGCAGCGCCGCGCGGTTCGAGGAGGTCGATTTCGTCTTCTTCGCCCACTCGATGGAGGATGTGGCGGACAAGAAGCGCCATATCCCACTCACGGCCGAGGATCTGCGCCGCCTCAACCCCAACACCGCCACCTGCCCGATCTTCCGCGACCGCACCAGCGCCGACCTCACCCGCGCCATCTACGGCCGCGTGCCCGTGCTGATCGACCGCAACCGCCGCCAGGGCGGCAACCCCTGGGGGGTGAAGTTTATCCGGATGTTCGACCAGACCAACGACGCCGAACTGTTCCAGACCGCCGAGGCGCTGAAAAATCGGCGCTACGTCCCGGAGGGCAACCGCTGGGTCAAGGGGCGCAAAATATTTCTGCCGCTGTACGAGGCGAAGATGGTCCAGGCGTACGACCACCGGGCGGCGAGCGTCGAGGTGGTCAAGTCCAACTGGGTGCGCCAGGGCCAGACGGTCGCTCCCCGGCTGGTCGATTACCAAAACCCCGAACACACCGCGATGCCCCGCTGGTGGGTCGAGGAGGGAGAGGTCAAGCGCGTGCTGGGCGGTGAACTGCCGCCGGCGCTGCTCGGATTCAAGGACATCACCAGTCCTACCAATCAGCGGACGATGATCGCCAGTTGGATTCCACCGGCGGCCGTCACGAATCACTTCCCGCTTATCGTAGGGAACCAGACAGAGCGGCGCATGTGCTGCCTGCTGGCGAATCTGAATACTTATGCCTATGACTTTGTGGTTCGGCAGAAAATCGGTGGGATTACCCTCAACTTCTTCATCGTCGAACAGCTTCCGACTTTCCCGCCGGATACCTATGACGACCCCTGCCCGTGGGACGGCAAACAGACGCTGGAGAAGTGGATCAGCGATCGGGTTCTGAAGCTCTCCTGCACGGCCGACGACATGAAACCGCTGGCCGCGGCGTGCGGCATGAAGCCGCCGGTCCATAAGTGGAAGCCCCAGGAACGGCGGCGCATCCTGGCGGAACTCGACGCGGCCTACTTCATCCTCTACGGCGTGTCGCGCGAGGACGTGCTTTACATCCTGGGCACGTTCCAGGGCACCCGCGCAGATACATCTCAGGACATGTTCGAGGGAAGACCGTCCGAGGGTTTTTCAGAGGCCGGTTCGGAAGTTCTGAAAGCGTACGATGAACTACGTCAGCGCTAACCCCCCCTTCACCCCCTCAAGACCTTCTCCAGCATCACTTTTGCTCCCCGGTGCCGCGTTGTCTGGCGGGCGTCGTCGATCAGATGGTGCTGGCCCTGACGTTTGAGCGTCTTGATCAGGTCGCGCAGGTGCGTCTCGCGGTTGCGGGCGAAGCCCTCGAAGCCCAGCTCCAGCTCGTGCCGCGTGTAGCGCGACAGCGGATCGCTCAGGCCGGTCTGTGAGATCGCCCAGTCGATCAGGGATCTGGGCTCGGTGCTGAAGCGCCACAGGTCCAGCGTGGCCTGAAGGCGTGTGGCCTCGCCGGAGAATGGGTCGCTGACCTCATCGGGAAGGCGCCACAGTTCGTTGTCATTGCTCGAGCCGCGCTCGAGTTCGGCCAGCCAGCCCTTGCCGGCGGATGTCCCCCGTCCCGCCGCCCCGTGTGTTGCCATGGTTCTGCTCATCGTCGAAAACATCTCCTTGGTTGCCAGAGGCGCAACAGCCGTGTTGATGGTCACCCTGCCTCTGTTTGAAAAATCCACGACCACGCGCTGAGCGCGTCGGCCGTCGTGCGTCACTGTCGTGGCCTGGCTCACAGTGCCCTCGCCCCACTCGGGACGCCGGGGATGGACCACCACATCTCCCTGTTTGAATCGTTGCTCCGCGTCTGTCACGCGTGTTCTCCCGCTGCACCCCGGACCCGAGCGGATGGTTCGGCCTGGCCTTGGACCGCCCGCGTCGCCGCGGCGTTCCTCCCCCGTCTCCCATGCTTCGATGCTCGTTCCAAGTCCTCGGAAACGTTCCCTCAGGGCTCTTGCCGCCGGATCGGTCGCAAAGCCGACCTGCGAAGTTCCTGATCGCGACGTTGTGTCGCAGACCCTCAGGTTCCCCCGGCGGAGCGATGACCCATACCCGGCCGCACCAACCCGGATGGGGGTGCTGCAACCCGTCTGGACTAAGTATCGGCTTCTACCCTCCTGGGGCTTTGACATTTCATTATAGGCCCCCCGGAAGGGATTGCAAGCGCGACCTGAGTCTGGGGTCTGGGGTCTGGGGTCTGGGGTCTTGAGTCTTGGGTCTTGGGTCTTGGGTCTTGAGTCCGGGGTCTGGGCATGGTGGGGCAGCGCCAAGCCTCGGCCCCAGCCACCCAGGCACGCCAAAGCTTTTCATTGAGCAATCGGCCATCGGCAATCCTCTGCACTCGGCAATCATCCGTCCCGGATGACGCGGGCGGGCCGGGGCGTTACCATGCCCTTCGCGGCCGCTCGGCCGGGCATCGCTCCGGATTCAGATCCCGTCACCCCGTCGCATAAGGTGCAGCCATGGAACACAAGGCCATCGGAACCCGCCTGTCGATCATGATGTTCCTCCAGTTCTTCATCTGGGGGGCGTGGTATGTCAGCGTGGGCAACTACATGAACGCGCACGGGATGACCCAGCAGATTTTCTGGGCGTACACCGTCGGTCCGATCGCCGCGATCATCTCTCCGTTCTTCCTGGGGATGGTGGCGGACCGATTCTTCGCCACGGAGCGGGTTCTGGCGGCGATGCACTTCGCCGGGGGCGCGGCGATGCTGTGTGCCCCGGCGGCGGCGAACGTCGGGCCGGGTGCGTTCATCACCGTGCTGCTGATCCACATGCTCTGCTACATGCCGACGCTGGGCCTGACCAACACGCTGGCGTTCCACAACATCACCAATCAGGAGAAGCAGTTCCCCATCATCCGTGTGTTCGGGACCATCGGGTGGATCGCCGCCAACTGGGTCGTTTCGCTGGGATTCAAGGCGGATGCCACCGTCACGCAGTTCTACATCACCGGCGTCTCCGCGATCGCGCTGGGCGCGTTCAGTCTGACGCTTCCCCACACGCCCCCACCGGCCAAGGGCAAGGCGATTTCCGTCCGCGAGATCATCGGCGCCGATGCGCTGCAGCTACTCAAACAACCTTCGTTCGCGGTCTTCATCGTCAGTTCGTTCCTTCTGTGCATCCCACTGGCGGCCTACTACGCCTACGCGCCGGTGTTCGCGACGAAGGTCGGTTTCCAGAACGTCGCGTTCGTGATGTCGTGGGGACAGGTTTCCGAGATCGTGTTCATGCTGCTCATGCCGCTGTTCTTCGTGAGGCTGGGCGTCAAGTGGATGCTCTTCGTGGGCATGCTCGCCTGGGTGGTGCGGTACGGGCTGTTCGCCGGGGCGGACGCGGGCAACGTTCTGCCGATGGTCTTCATCGGCATCCTGCTGCACGGCATCTGCTACGACTTCTTCTTCGTCACCGGCTTCATCTACACAGACAAGAAGTGTACGAAGGAGATTCGCGGCCAGGCGCAGGGGCTGCTCGTGCTCGTCACGCAGGGATTGGGCCTTGGGCTGGGGGCGCAGATTGTCGGCGCGCTGGTGGCGGGCTACACCTCCGAGGCGGGCGTCATCAACTGGCAGATGGTCTGGCTGATCCCCTGCATCATGGCGGCGGTGATCATGGTCCTCTTCGCCCTGCTGTTCCGTAACGACACCGCGGCGACCGCACCTCAGCCGATCGGGGAGGATGAAGTCGCCGAAGCCGCCGCGGCGGACCGCCAGCCGTAGACGCCCGGCCGGACTTCATGGACCTGCGCATGGCGAAAGACGCCCGCGATCCCGACGAAGCTGCGGCCTGCCCACGATGCGATCGCCGCGCTCATCGATCCACTGTGCGCCGAGCGGCTGAACGAGGACTATCGAGAGCTTAGAACTCGGAGGTGAGGTCACGCTGTGATGGCAGGACCAGCGTTTGGGGGACTTCCCGGGCTGGCGATTCAGCGGGTCTGGGCGGAGAGGGGGGCTGGGGGGTGTCCGAAAAGTTCGCCCCGTCCATCGTCCAATGCGCGGCCAGCGCATCCGGC
>JBGTFI010000073.1:0-2484 GCA_041747335.1 Phycisphaeraceae bacterium
CCCCCCCCCCCACTCCGGTGTCATAGGCGCTAGCCCTGGCGGATTGCGTCATCCGCGCTCCGCGGGCGGGCGTGCCAACCCCCTGTCACCCCCTTGAGGGTGGGGCGCGCACAATGGCGGCGGGTCAGGTTGGGAAACTTACCCGGCCGCGACCGCGCCCAGCGCTACGCCCGCACGGCACTTACGCGCGTCGCCCCCTGCGCCCGCCCTGGGATTGTGCGCACGGATGCGATCGTCGCGGGGTTGGGTGGAGGGCCTGTGCGTTTACTCGACCCGACTGCTCTACTGACGCGAATCCCGGTCATGCAACGTAGGAACGTTGCAGGATCGCGAACCATGATCGGTCATCATCGCAGGACAAACCGCCGCCGGGTCGACGGCCGATCACCCCAGGCGCTGGAACTTCCAGACCGCGCGGTACAGCCCTGCCACCTGCTCCCTCGGATAAACCGCAGCCGCGAAGCGAGGATTAAGCGGCTCGAGGCGGATGCGCTCCGCGTCGGCGGCAAGGGCGACCTGGCTGCCTTCCGCCGCCGGGTACGGCGACTCGAAAAACACGCGTTTGAACGTCGTTTCGTGGAGTGGTTCGAGTCTTACGAAGCAGTCGCACCCGTCGGTGACGTCCGCCGCCGGGGAAAAGACCACGACATCGCCTTCGCGGTAGTCGGGGAGCATCGAATCGCCGACGACGCGGGCGGCAAAGGCATCGGGATCGACCAGTTCGGGGCAGTTGACGTACTCATCAGCGGTGCGCGCGGGGTAGTCGAGGTCGCTGAAGTCCGTGGGATACCCGGCAGCGACGCGGTTGATGAGGGGCACGCGGTATCGCAGCGGATGCGCGGCGATGGACGCAAGCGCAGCGGGGGGTGGAGCGGTAACTCCTTCGTCCCCCCGACCCAGGGCGTTCTCGACGCGGCGGGCGAGTTCGCCCGAGCGGTAGATCTCATCAAGGTTGCGCGCCCCGTGCGTCTGTCGTGTGGCGGCCTGTTCGAGCCATCGAGCCAGCTCCTCGCCGCGCCGGGCCACCTCGGCGACGCGCTGAAACTCGGTGCGGACGTGGGGGGGCGTCTTGTTCCAGTCCGCCAGCGCGGCGAGTTCCCCATCGGTGAACCCCAGCACCCCCTCGATCACCCCCAGCAGGCGCCGGGAGGGGGGGTTGGCGACGCGCTGGTTCTCGATCATGGAGATATAGCTCTTGGTGGCGCCCACAGCCTGCGCGAGGGCGGTGACGGTCAGGCCCATGGCCTGTCGCCTTCGTCGGATGATCTGTCCGAGGGTTTCCATGGTGCAGGCCGATTTTTTTTCTTCCGGGGGTTCAATCCCTGTTGAACACTCCGGTCTGATGCCTTACGATACTCCGCGATACCTAACAGACTACGAACAGTATACCGGATCGAGAGGCCAGGTCAATGCCCACCCTTCCGTTTTCCGAGACCGTTGGTCAGAGCGGGGATGCACGTCGGCACGTCAACCTCCGCACCCACATCGAAAGGCTTCTGGATCTGGCGCAGCACCTGCCCGAACCCGACCGTCTCCTGATCGAGCAGGTCTACCGCCATGGGATTAAACCCGTCCACGTCGCACGACTCCTCGGGCAACCGGCCGACCGCGTCCAGAGGCGCATCGCCCGCCTGATAAGGCTGATGGACCGCCCCCAGTACAGGTTCCTCGCCCGCCATCAGGACATCCTTCCCCCCGCGGTGCGCGAGACCTGCCGCGGGCTGATCTTCGAGGGGCAGAGCCTTCGCCGCATCGCCCAGCGCGAGGGAACCACCCTCCATCAGGTCCGCAAGCATCTGGCGGCCTTTGAAGCGCTGGCGCGGTTTTAGCCGTGTGGTCCGCGTGGTTGTGGGAGATTGGAATCGTGTGGGGAGCGTGAGTTGGTGGTGTTGAATCTTGAATGGGCGCGGGATGCCGGGGCGGGACGGAGTTCGGAGAACGTCGCTGTGGTGAAGGCGATGTTCGGGCTGGAGGCCGATGTCCTGCGCGAAGTCGCCATCATTCCGCCGCTTGAGCTTCATCTTTCACCGGGTCAGGTCGTCTTCATCACGGGCGCCAGCGGCGGGGGGAAGTCGTCGCTGCTTAAGCTGATGGAACAATCGCTTGTAGAGCACGAAGGGATCCGCGCGCTGCGAGCGAGCGATGTGACGATTCCGCGCGACCGGGCGGTGGTGGACACGTTCGATGATGAACCGATCGAGCGCGTCTTGGATCATCTCAGCCGGGCGGGTCTGGCCGAGGCGCTGGTGATGCTTCGCGCCGGGGCGGAGTTGTCCGATGGGGAGCGTTGCCGTCTGGAACTGGCGCACCTGCTGAGGCGTGCTGAACGCGTCGCCGGCGCGGGCGTGTGGCCGATCGTTCTGGCGGACGAGTTCGCCGCGACGCTGGACCGATCTACGGCGCTGGCGCTGGCGCATCGCATCCGGCGATGGGTCTCGCACACGCAGCACGCCACGTTCCTCGCCGCGACGACCCATGACGACC
>JBGTFI010000074.1:0-6603 GCA_041747335.1 Phycisphaeraceae bacterium
GCCCAGGCGACCTGCCAGGGCCGCGGCCGCGGCCAGCGCTTCGTCGGATGTGTGGTCCCCGCGGATCAGCTCGCAGAAGCGCGTGGCGTGCGCCGGCTCGGCAAAGTGCATGCCCACGAAACGCTCGGGCCTGCGCCGCCCGCGCTGGAGCAGCGTGATCGGCAGCGCCGAGGTGTTGCTGGCGATCACCACCACCTCCCCCACCGCCGCCTCGATCCCCTCGAACACGTCCTGCTTGACCTGTGGATCCTCCAGAACCGACTCGATGACGAAGCCGCACGGGCCAAACGCCTCCAGTTCCGTCACCGCGTCATAGCGCCGGATCCAATCGTGTCGCAGAGAAGGCGCGAAGCCGGCGCGGGCGATCAACTCCTCCACCGCCTGATGGATGGCCCGCTGCGCATCGGCGTGTTCTTCTTCCGTCGGCGCATAGGCGATGACCTTCAACCCGTGCGCCAGGCAGCAGGCCGCGATGCCGCGCCCCAGCAGACCTAAGCCCGCCACGCCGATCGTGGTGATCTCTTCCATGCCCCTACTGACCTCCCTCAGCCGGTTTCTCCAACCCCAGCAGCGCCAGCGCATCACGATGGATCATCGACTCGATCGCCCGTTCATCCAGCCGCGGCAGCTTCGTGCCCTCGAACATGCCGTTGAGCGAGCGCAGCCCCTCGATGCTCGCGTTCACAGTCGTGAACGGGAAATCGCTTCCGAAGAGCACCTTGTCCCACACGCCGTACTCCTGCACGAGCATCAGGCTGTGATAGAGCTGGAACGGGCGATAGTGCAGGGCGCTCACATCCGCATAGACGTGGGGGTGCTTGCGGATGACGGCCACGCACTCGTGCTCGTAGGGATGCCCCAGGTGGGCCATGATGATCTTCACCCCCGGATGACGGATCGCCACCGCGTCCAGGTGCCGCGGCAGCGTGCATTCGAGCGGCGCCTGGGCCACGAACGTCGTCCCCGTGTGCAGCAGCACCGGCAGGGCGTGCTCCTGGGCGTAGCGCCATAGCGGATCGAGCCGCTTATCATCCGGCCGAAAACCCGCGTACATCGGCAGCAGCTTCACCCCCCTTAGCCCCAGTTCCTCGTGACCGCGCCGAAGCTCGGTCGCCCATCCCTCCTGCGTCGGATCGACGCTCAGAAACCCGACGAGCGCCTGCGGATGCGTCCCCACGTACGCCGCGACGTAGTCATCCTCCACCCATAGCCCCGACAGCCGTGCCTTGCCCCCGAACACGATCGTCCGCGTTCCCGGCGGTGCGGCGGCGCGGTAGGCTTCATACGTCACGCTCAAATCCAACTCCACGCCCGCCCGGGCGCGGTGGGCCTGCTCGCGGAAGCTGTCACTGAAGTGCGCGGGGTATGACCACGCGTGGCTGTGAACATCGACAATCACGTTCCGGTGCGCCATGGGGGACATATCATCCAGAAGACTGTGATCAATCACGCTTAAGCGCCGTCAGCGTTTCATCGGTGGCGCTCAGCGTCCTGTCGATGTCCTCTTCACTGTGGGCGAAGCTGATGCTGCCCTGCTTGGTGGGCATCGGAAAATGGTACACGCCGCGGTCGATGAGCGCCGCGCGGTAACGCGCATCGAAGTCAAAGTCATGGCCGGTGAGCAGCTCCCACCAGTTCACCGGGACGCGCTCCATGAAGTAGACGCAATGCGCGCTTCCCTGCCGGCTGATCGTCGCTGTGATTGGGTGCTCCGCGAACAGCCGCCGCTGCCCTTCCTCCAATCGCCGCGCGAGCGCTTCGAGGCGGCCGTATACGTCCAAGGCCGGATCCGACAGCATCTTGAGCGTCGCGATGGCGGCCGCGACCGGCACGGGATGGGCGTTGTACGTGCCCGCGATGAGCACCCGCCTCGCCGGATCGTCACTGAGCGCCAGGTCCATGAGCGTCGCTTTCCCCGCCAGGGCCGCGATGGGAAAGCCGTTGCCAAGCGCCTTGCCGTAGGTCGAAAGGTCCGCGCGCACGCCGCACAGCGCCTGATATCCCCCCAGCGCCGCGCGAAAGCCCGTCTTCACCTCGTCGAAGATCAGCACGAACCCAAGCTCATCCGCCAGCTTGCGCAAACCTTCGAGATACCCCGCCGCGGGCTTGATGACCCCCACGTTCTGCAACACCGGCTCGGTGATGAGCGCAGCCGTGGGATACCGCCTGGCCACGGTTTCCACCGCCACAAGATCATTGAACTCCACGGCGTGCATGAGCGCCCGTTCACCTTCAGGAATCCCGGCGGTGATGGGTGCGAGCGGATACTCATCGCCCGTGACCTTCTTCCCGCCGAGCTGGGCTGCGCTGCTCATCAGGTTGGCCGCGACGGTGTTGTGGTGGCCGTTGTAGCTGCCCTGAATGAGGATGACGTGCTCGCGCCCCGTCGCCGCCCGCGCCACGCGGATCGCCTGGGCCGTGGCCTCCGACCCGGTGTTGAAAAACTGCACCTTCTGCGCCGTCGGCACGCACCGCAGGAAAAGCTCCGCCAGCTCGCCCTCCTGCTCACTCGGCCCGCTGCCGCAGTTCGACAGCCCCGCTTCCATGGCTTGTGCCACCGCCGCGTTCACGTTTGGATCGTTGTGTCCCAGGATGTACGGCGCGAAGCCCGCGTGATAGTCAATGTATTCATTGCCGTCCACGTCCCACACCCGCGAGCCACGTGCCCGCGAAAACGCGATCACCGGCGACGCCTTGCGGTTGATCGAGCCGATCCCCCCAGGAATCCACCGTGCATTGCGCGCCAGAAGCGCCTCCGAGCGCGAATGGTCCAGTCCCTTGCGTTCGTGGATCGTCATGAGAGCATCCCCCGCGCCGCCACGGCAATCGGACGCAGCGGGCCATCCGGTTCATCCCGCCACCACAGGCGATCCTGAAGATTCACGCACGGGCAGATGTGGTTGGGGATGATCGTCACGCGCTCGCCTAGTCTCGGCCGGTGCTCGCATGACGACACGTCCACCTGGCCGTGCTCCTCGCTGAGGGCCTTGATCCGCGCCCCCGGAAACTCCACCACGTACCCATGCCCGGATTCCGGGGCGGGGATGCAGCGGTCCATCGTCAGCGCCTTGCTCCCGGCGTCGATGCCCACCTGCCCCGCGACCGCGTCGCTGACCACCGTGGCGATGATCCTGGCTGCGCAATCCTCCAGCTCGCAATATCCCCCGCGCACCGTGTTCATGTCGTTGAAGATGTACGTTCCCGGGCGAATCTCCGTCACCTGTGGCGCCAGGTGCGACTGATAGGCCGTGGGCGTCGAGCCACCCGAGACGATCGAGCGATCCAGTCCCGCCCGGTCGAACATGTCGATCGCGGCGGCCAGCTTCTGCGAAACCTTCGCGAAGGCCTCAGCCTGCCGATCCGGAGGAGACCAGATGTGTCCCGGATAACAGAACAGCCCGCGCAACGACAGCCCCGCCGCGCCATCGACCTGCCGCGCCAGTTCGACCGCTTGCTCCGCCGACGCCACGCCCGTGCGCCCCAGGCCGATATCCATATCCACCAGAATCCCCACCGTCACCCCCGCGCCACCGGCCGCGGCGCTGAGCACCCGGGCCGCTAGTGTCGAGTCGATCGCCACCTTCAGGTCACACCGACCCGCCAGCGCCGCGGCCCGCACCGCGCGAAGCTCATCCACCACCGGATACGCCAGGAGCAGGTCATCGCACACCGCGGCCATCACCTCGGCTTCGCCGACCTTGGCGACCGTCAGCCCCACCGCCCCGGCGTCGAGTTGCATCTTCCCAGGCTCCGGCGATTTGTGCGTCTTCGTGTGCGGACGAACCTTCAGGCCGCGTTCGCGTGCGTACCCCGCCAGCCGCTCGATGTTCCGCCGCACGATCGCCCCCTCGATCAGCAGAAAGGGTGTGGGAATATTCTCAGTGCGCACCGCGCGATCGGCGGTCTGCGATAAGGCGGTCTCGGTCGAGGATGGATGCATCAGGCCTCTGGAGGAACGGTCAGAATATGAATCGGCGCGACGGGAATTCTCCCCCGTCCGCACGCTCAAACCGCTATTCTACCGATCGACGGACCTCCTGTGCGACCTCATCGCTCTGCGCCAAGGAAAACCCCCGTACGTGTGGAACCTCGATCCATTTTCCCGCGCGCTGATCCTGGCGGTCGATCCGCGGGCGCAAGCCGTGCTCGCGCCGGTGGACTGGGTGGTCATCGCGTTCTACGCCCTGGGGATGCTCGCCGTCGGCTGGTACTACAGTCGCAGGACCGCCTCCACCGAGGATTACCTGCTCGGCGGGCGGACGATGAAGTCTTTCGGCGTCGGGCTTTCGATGTTCGCCACCCTTCTGAGCACCGTCAGCTACCTCTCTTCCCCCGGCGAGGTGATTCTGCACGGCCCGATGATCCTGTGCGGACTCTTGGCCTTCCCTCTGGTGGTGCTGATCGTCGGATGGTTCATGATCCCCTACATCATGCGCCTGCGCGTCACTTCGGCTTATGAAATCCTTGAAACTCGTTTCGGGCTGAGCGTCCGCCTACTGGGCGCGGGTCTGTTCCTCGCCCTGCGTCTATTGTGGATGGCCACGATCATTCACATCACGACCTCCCACGTGCTGATCCCGCTTCTGGGCTGGGATCCTCGCTACGCGCCGCTCGTCTGCGCCGTTCTCGGAGCGATCACCATCATTTACACCGCGATGGGCGGGCTGCGCGCCGTCGTCCTCACCGATGTCATCCAGACCTGCATCCTCTTCGCCGGCGCGCTGCTCACCCTCATGCTCATCACCCGCCAGCTCGGCGGCGTGGCGAACTGGTGGCCAGATCGCTGGCACGCGCACTGGCAGCAGCCCGTCTGGCACATCGACACCACCGCGCGCATCTCCTTCCCGCTGGTGTTCATCTCGACGCTCACCTGGCACGTCTGCACGGCCGGGAGCGATCAGGTCGCCATTCAGCGCTACCTCGCCACGCGCGATGCCCGCGCGGCCAGACGGGTTCTTACCACCTCCCTCGCCGCCAACGCGGCGGTCCATATCCTCCTCGCCCTGCTCGGCCTGGCACTGCTCGCCTATTACACCGCCCGGAGCGCGGCGGCTCAGGAAACGCTCGACTTCACCGCCATCCCGGCCGACAGCCTCTTCCCGCGTTTCATCGTCGCCGGCCTGCCCGCGGGCATTTCCGGGCTGATCGTCGCCGCCCTCCTGGCCGCCGCCATGTCCAGCCTTTCCTCCGGCGTCAACTCCGCCAGTGCCGTCATCACGATCGACTTCATCGACCGCTTCCGCCGCACCCCGCTTGACGAACAGGCGCATATCCGCGCCGCGCGATGGGCCTCCGTCTTCATCGGCGCGGTGGTGGTTCTGCTGACCGTCTTCGTCGGCAGCGTCCCCGGAAACCTGCTCGAGGTGGCCTACCGCGTCGCCAACCTTCTCGTCGCCCCCATGTTTGTGATGTTCTTTCTGGCGATGTTTGTGAAGTTCGCCACCTCCCAAGGCGCCTGGTCGGGCGTCCTGACAGCCGTGTTCGTCGCCGTCCTGATCGCTTACTGGAAGCCGATCACCGGCCGCGAGGGCATCAGCTTTCTCTTCATCATGCCCGCCTCCCTCGCCGCGGGGGTTCTCACCGGAACACTCGTCAGCGCGCTTCGATACCTCATGCCTCGACCGCGCTGAGAAACCGACGCTTACGGCCTGATCAACACCGTGCTGAACTCCTCGACCAGGATGTGGTACAGCGCCTCGATGTCCGGGCTGCCGAGCCGCACGCATCCCATGGACGCCTGCCTGCCGATCGAGTCCGGCTCGATCGTCCCGTGAATCCCGTAGCCGGGCAGGCCTCGGGTCTGATCGTCGATGCCCTCCAGGCCGATCCAGAACTCGCCGATCGGGTTCTTCGGATCATCGCGATCAAAGAATTCCTCGTTGCGCGGGTTTTTCCAGGAGGGATTGACGAGCTTCCCCACGCCCCCGCCGCGCACCCGCCACAGCCCCTCCGGCGTTGAATCGCTCTCGCCCACGCCGACGGGGAAACTCCGTACATACATCCGCCCCCCGTTGGGGGCATCAAGGTACAGATCAAGGCGGAAGTCGCTCTTGTCCACCACCGCGTGGAACGGGCCTTTGACCACCTTGACCTTCTGCCCGGCCGAGATGCGGTTCTTGTCCGCCATGTGGTTGATGCGGGCGATCAGGTCGGAGGTGATCTTGAACTGCCTCCCTACGCGGATGAGGTTGTCGCCGCTCTGAATCGTGTAGACCTCGACCAGCGGATCCCCCGGCACGACCCGATCGCCGAAGACCAGCGATTCGTTGACCGCGGCGATTTCCCTGCGAACGCGCGCTTCCTGCTCGGCGGTAAGCCGCCCCGCCGCGAGCAGGCGATTGAGCGCGGCCCTGCCTTCGACGACTTTTCCTTGCCGGATGAGGTCCAGCATGAGGGCGTGCGTGGCCGCGAACACATCCGGGTCCTCGATCCGGATGCCGGCCAGGGTATTGACGTCGAAAAACCGGCGGTAGTTGATCTCGTGCATGGCCGTTTGCCAATAGGCCAACCGGTAGGCCTGTGCCTCCAGCAACGTGTGGAGCAGGTCAAACGAGCCGGGCTGGCCGGGCGTTCCGTTGAACGTCCTGACGTTCTCCTCGATAT
>JBGTFI010000075.1:0-3172 GCA_041747335.1 Phycisphaeraceae bacterium
GCTTCGGGCCGAGGGCGTGAGCTACGCATCCACAGCGTGGGCAAGACGACCGTCCGCAATATCCTCAAGGAAGGGGGGCTGGAACTCGTGACCTGCACCTCCGCCAACCATCACTCCGCATTACACTACCCCCATGGCCAAAGTCCTCATGGCTTGGGAGCTTGGCGCGGGGCTGGGGCATCTGCTCAAGCTGCGACGGGTGGCGGAAGAACTTGTCGCCCGTGGGCATGAGGTGTGCGTAGCCTCCCGTCATCCGGAGAACGCGCAACAGGTCTTTGCCCGGCTTGACGTGCCGGTTTATCAAGCGCCTTACCTGGCCGGGCCTCGCCCCTATGGTCTGGGCGACGTGCGCTCGATGGCCGAGATTCTCTACAACGTCGGCTTTGGCGATCCTGATGACCTTCGGGCCGGTGTGCGACAATGGCGGCGCCTCTTGGACGACCTTACGCCGGATGCCCTTTACCTCGATCACAGCCCCACCGCTTTGCTCGCTGCCCGCGGCCGACCGCTTGTCGTCGCCTGCCAGGGCAATGGCTTTCTCATGCCGCCCATCGAATCGCCCCTCCCTCCGTTCCATCAAAGCATTCCCCCCGATGACGCTCTCAACGAGCACGAGGCGGACGCTCTGCACAACGCCAATCGCGTCATGGACGAACTTGCCGGCCCGCGGCTAACTGCCCTGGCGGACCTGTACCGCGACGTCGATGAGCGGATCTTCACTACCTTCCCTGAGTTCGATCCGTACGCACCTCGACCGGATGCCGAGTACTCCGGCGTCTGGCCGGTCGCGGTCAGAAGGACGGCCGACTGGCCTCTCGGCGGTGGACGAAAGCTCCTCGTTTATGTCAGTCATCAGGCGGCCTCCGATCGACTCTTGGCCGCGCTGATCCAGGTGCGTTACCGCGCCCTGGTGGTCTGCCCCTACTTTGAGAACCGGGACATCGAGCGATTTCTCGCGCCCTATATCACCTTCATCACGCACGCGATCGACCTGACGCACGCGCTTAAAGAGGCCGACCTCTGCATCGCCGGCGGCGCGACCACCAGCGAAGAGAGCGTCCTCGCCGGCACGCCCGTGCTGCGTATCCCCACACAGAAGGAGCAGTATTACACGGCCTTGCGCATGCAGGAGCATGGATCCGCTATCTTGGCAAGCCCTGACAGTTCGGCCGAGGAATACATTCAGGCGATCGAACGCGTGATGCGAACCGACAGCTTCACCCAGGCGGCCAGAAGCTTCTCCGAAAACTACGAAAACTTCGACGCCGCGGAGCAGGTGCGGCGTGTCCTAGAACGACTCGAAAGCCATCTTCCTGTCAAGCTGCGCGGCGGCGGGCGGGATGGCGGCGGGTGAGGGGCATGGTCTACGGCAACCGCACGATGTGATCCTTGAGCTTTTCCGGCACCTCGATCTCCACATCGAGGAACTCAGCGTAATGAACCAGAAAACTCGCGTCGTAAGCCACCTTGAGGTTGAGCTCCCGCTTCGGGAACTCGGCCGTGCGGTAGTACGTCGCGTACCGCGCGAGCGAGGCCGAGGCTTCGTCAGGCGCTTCTTCCAGGATGTCGTTGAAGACGTTCCACAAGAGCTTCTCGCGCTTGCGCTTGCCGCTGAGGATCGTGTCGCTGAAGAGTTTTAGTTCCTCGAGCGGCCGGCCGCGCAGCTTGCCGGCCACCAGCAGCAGCCACGCGCGGTTTTCCGTGGACTGCTCGAAGTCGAGCTTGATGTCGTCGCGCAGATACCCGGCGAACTCGATCAGCCGGTCCCACTCGCCCAGCACCGAACACCAGAGGAGGCAGTTCAGCCAGTGTCTCGCCCATGTACGGTTTCGATCCTGATACTCGCGATCGGGGGGGAGGTCGCGGTGATTTCCAGACGGCACTTCATCGCGCCATCGACCGAAGAAGTATTCGTGTGCGGCGTCGAGATATCGAAGCGCGTATTCATGCGTCACGTCATGCACCCCGGCGAGGTAGCTTTCCAACGCGACATAACTATGGTTTGTCGCATTGCTTTCCAACAAGCCTCCAGGGCCAATGTTCTTAATCGCGACTTCATCTGGGATTTTGCGACGGGTTTCCGCTGCTGAGTCAATTGATCGCTGAAAATCGATCCGGTCCGGCGTCAGCCCTAAACGTGCGTATAACTTCATGGCATGGACCTCAGAATACATTCTCGCTGATCTCATCCCACGTCTTGAGTACGAACGATGGGTCGCCAACTGTCTGGGCGACGCGGTTCACAGGAGTTGTAACCAGGAGCGCATTGATCTTGCCTGCTTTGCGTGCTTCATCAAGGCGCAATGCCCAATCCCCGAAGCCCCGCGATCGCAGTCGATCAATATTCTCGATGATCCACGCCTGACTCAACTGCCCGCCGAAGCTCGTGCTGCCCAGCGTGCCCGCGCCGCCCTTGGCCTCGACGATGATGAACGTGTCGCCCTGCTTGAACAGCCCGTCAAACCCGCGATAACGCGTCGGGAAGTCTTCGACGGCCTCAAACCCCAGCTTCCGCGCCACGCTGATCGCGCCGAGCTGGCCGACCAGCTCGACGGCCTTGTCCGTCACGGCCCCCCCGGCGCGCTGAAAGCCCTTGAGCGCATCGGTTAGATGATCGCTCGCGCCAACCAGCTTCCTGCCCGCGATCGCGCCCTTCTCCAGCAGCGACCCGAACGGAAGTACGCTCGCGAGCAGCCCTGCCAGAAGCATCAAATCCGGCCTGCTGCCGCTGACCACCTGCCCGATGACTTTCACCGCGTCTGCCAGGTTCTGCGACGTGTCGAACGCCTTGGCGGCGGCGATGACGTTCCGGTTCCGCATCAGCGACTGAATGGAATGCGTCGTCAGCTGAGTGACGTATGTGAAGAACAACCCCGTCGGATCCACCCCCAGGATCGGATTCCCATGCACATACCCATACTTGTGCAGCGTCAGCGGACTCGCCGCGCTGCCCGCCCACGGATCCATCCGCGTGAAGCGGCCGTTGCGGGGGTCGTAGTAGCGGGCGCGGAGGTACGAAAACCCTGTGTTGACGTTGAATTCCTCGCCGCTGTAGAGCAGGCTCGTCAGCGCGGCCGAGGCGTCGAAGCTGATCGCGTTGCCGTAGGCATCGTAGTCGAACGTGCGACCCCCGCCCCCGGAAGGGGGGAGCGCGCGCGTGCGGCTGGGCGCA
>JBGTFI010000076.1:0-6020 GCA_041747335.1 Phycisphaeraceae bacterium
GGCCGCATTCTCCGGCCAAGTCCTGCGCATGAGATGCCTGGGTGGTGGTCATGGGGTACTTGTCGCAGGGCAGGCCCGGGTGCCATGCTCTCGCGCAGCTGTCCATTCAAGACACATGGCCACGAGGACGAGGCCATGGCACCCAACCACCCAGCCACCCATCATGTTACAATCCTCCCGTCCAACATATCCCTGTGAGAGGATCCCCATGTCAAGACTCACGTGCCTCACGAGCGCCCTCATGATCGCCGTCCTTTTTCCCGTGATCTCGGCCGCGCAGAACGACGCCGCCCAGGCGCCGGTTTCCGCCAGGATCATCTGGGTGAAGAAGATCTGGGACGATGCGCCGCACAACGCCTTCACCGACCTGGTGCGCTGGCAGGATCGCTTCTACTGCGCGTTCCGTGAGGGCAAGGGGCACGCCGGCGACATCGGCAAGCTGCGGGTGCTGGTTTCTGAAGACGGCGAGACGTGGCGCAGCGCGGCGCTCCTGGAGGATGAGAACTACGACCTGCGTGACGCGGACATCTCGGTCACGCCCGATGATCGGCTGATGGTCCTCGGCGGCGCGCAGCGGATGATCGACGGTGTGCGCTACACGGGCACGTTCGTGTCGTTCACCAGCGACGGCGAAACGTTCACCCAGCCGAAGGTGGTCATCCCCTACGGACGATGGCTCTGGCGCGTCTCCTGGCACGAGGGCAAGGCCTACGGCATCACCTATTCGACGCCCAGCGGGCAGCCGTTCAGCTCTCTGGTGACCAGCGAGGACGGGGAGCGGTGGACCGTTCACGTACCGGGTCTGCTGGGCAAGGGCTGGCCGACGGAAGCGGTGATTCAATTCACGAAGGACAACACGGCCTACATCCTCCACCGGCGCGACGGCAGCGATAATTCGGCCTATTTCGGCAAGTCCCACGCGCCCTACACCGACTGGCAGTGGCATGACCTGGGCAGGTATATCGGCGGGCCGAACTTCATTGAGCTTCCCTCGGGCACGTGGCTGGCGGCGGGCCGCCTCTCCACCCCCGAAGGCTCCAAGACGGAACTTCTTCACCTCGATGTCCAGGCGCCGAAAGCCACGCCCATCCTTCGCCTGCCCTCGGGCGGGGACACCAGCTACCCCGGGCTGGTGTGGCACGATGGCGCGCTGTGGATGAGCTACTACGCCAGCCACGAGGGCAAGTCGAGCATTTACCTGGCGAAGATCGAGGTGAGCGGGGAATGACCTATGCACGCAACGGCGTGATCAGTGGGGCGGGCGTCTGGCCCGCCTTTGCGGCGAAGCCGCAAGTGACCAGAGGGGAGGTGACGCAAGGTGTTGCCATTTCAGGCCTTCGGCCTGATGGCGGGCGGGACGCCCGCCCCACCGCCCGCAGCCTTTTGAATGCCGTTTTGCCTCCAAAGCGACACCGCCGGAAGAACGCGCGTGCGTTCTTCCGGCGGTGTGAGCGGCTGATACCTGTTCTGAATCGCGCCGGGCTTACTTGATGAAGAGCATCTCCTGGTAGGTCGGCAGCGGCCAGAGGTCGTCGGCGACGAGTCCTTCGAGCTGGTCGGCGTACTTACGGACCTCGTTCATCGCGGGGATGACTGTGTCGCAGACGTACCGGGCGTGCGCGAGCGCATCGCCGGCTGCGTGGTGGGCCATGGCCGCGTCCAGAGCCGCGGCGCTGTCCTGGAGCGACTTGACCAGGCTGGTGATCCTGTCGAGTGTGTCGGTGTCGAACTCGTAGCCCAGGAGTTTGAGGTTGGTGCAGGTGGCTGCCAGCTCGTTCTGGAAACGCACGGCCGCGGGGAAGATCATCGTCCGCGCGATCTTGAGTGTCAGCCTGGCCTCGACCGAAACGCTCTTGCAGTACTGCTCGAGGTAGATGTCGTAGCGGCTCTGAAGCTCGCGCTCGGTGAGCACACCGTATTTCGTGAACAGCTCCTTGACTTCCTTCGTCTGAAGCGCCGGCAGGGCGTCGGTCGTGGCGGTGAGGTTGAGCAACCCGCGCTTCGCGGCCTCTCGGTGCCATTCGGCGGAGTAACCGTCGCCGTTGAAGATGATCGCCCCGTGCTCGTTGATGATCTCGGCCAGCAGCTTCTGAAGCTCCGTGTGCAGCTTCGCGGGGTCGCCGCCTGTAGCCTTTTCGAGGCGGGTGGCGCAGTAGTCCAGCGACTCGGCGACGATCGTGTTCATCGCCACCAGCGGGCCGGCGATGGACTGATTGGCGCCCACCGCGCGGAACTCGAAGCGGTTTCCGGTGAAGGCGAAGGGGCTGGTGCGGTTTCTGTCGCCAGCGTCCTTGGGCAGGGGCGGGAGGACATCCACCCCCACGGTGAGCGTGCCCTTGGGCTTGGAAGAGCCCGCGCCCCCGGCCTTGACCTGCTCGAAGACATCGGTGAGCTGGTCACCCAGGAACACGGACATGATCGCAGGCGGCGCTTCGTTGGCGCCCAGGCGATGGTCATTGCTGGCCGAGGCGACCACGGCCCGCAGCAGCCCCTGGTGCTTGTGCACCGCGCGGATGACCGCCCCGCAGAAGAGCAGGAACTTCGCGTTGTCGTGCGGGGTGTCGCCGGGATCCAGCAGGTTCCCGTGCGTCTTGCTGCCCATGGACCAGTTGACGTGCTTGCCCGAGCCGTTGATGCCCACGAAGGGCTTTTCGTGGGTCAGGCAGGTCATCCCGTACTTCTCCGCCACCTTGCGCAGCGTGATCATGATGAGCTGCTGGTGGTCGGTGGCGACATTGGCGAATTCGTACTGCGGGGCGATCTCATACTGTCCGGGCGCGACCTCGTTGTGACGGGTCTTCACCGGCACGCCGAGCTTGAACAGCTCGCGTTCGACCTCGAACATGAACGCCAGCACACGCTCGGGGATCGCGCCGAAGTAGTGGTCCTCGAACTCCTGACCCTTGGGCGGGGCGGCGCCAAAGAGCGTTCGGCCGGCGTTGATGAGGTCCGGCCTCGCGAAGAAGAAGTTGCGGTCGATCAGGAAGTATTCCTGCTCCGGCCCGGCGGTGGAGGAGACCAGCGCGCCGTCGGTGTGCCCGAAGAGCCTCAGAATCCGCTGCGCCTGCTGGTTGAGCGCCTGCATGGAGCGTAGGACGGGGGTCTTCTTGTCAAGGGCCTCGCCGGTCCAGGAGACGAAGGCGGTGGGGATGCAAAGCGTCGTGCCGTTGGGGTTTTCGAGGATGTAGGCCGGGCTGGTGACGTCCCAGATGGTGTACCCGCGGGCCTCGAAGGTCTGACGGATGCCCCCGGTGGGAAAGCTCGACCCGTCGGGTTCGCCCTGGATGAGCTGGCTTCCGCTGAACTCGGCGATCGCCCCGTCGTTGCCGTCGGGCACGAGGAAGCTGTCGTGCTTCTCGGCCGTCAACCCGGTCAGCGGAAAGAAGACGTGGGCGTAGTGAGTGGCGCCCTTTTCGATGGCCCAGTCCTTCATGGCCATGGCGACGACGTCGGCGATGGAGGGGTCGAGCTTCTCGCCGGCCTCGATCGTCTTGATCATGGACTTGAAGATCGGCTTGGGCAGGCGCTGCTTCATGGCGGTCTTGCTGAAGACGTTGCTGCCGAAGAGCTGCTGCGAGGAGGTGTTGCGGAAATCCATCGGTGGCCCGGATGGCCGGTAGTTGGTCACGGCGGCGACGGCCGCGAGCCTGGCGGTGGCGCCAGGGGAAACGGTGCGGGCGCTGCCTGCGGGGAACTGTCCGTTGGTTTTGCTTGCCGATTCAAACGTTGCGGTGCTCACGGGATCCATGCCTCCATCTTGACGGTGCGACTGTCCGGGCGAATCGCCAAGTATACCCATACCTGGCCGCGACGATCGATTGATCTCCCCAGGTGCGGCGGGCGGGGTGAGGGCGCAGCACCACACCGCCGCCCGGAGAAGCGGCAGGGTGCAAGAAGGATGCCAGAGGGTCCATTAGCCGAGTAATGGCGATTTGAGCGCGGAAAGGGGGCATGGATTGCCCAAAAAACAGGCAGGCGCGCGGGAAATAGGCAGAGAGGGGGCTTGGGATGCCCCGCCCCTACCTCACCCGCCGCTCTTCATCCAGGCCCGCCAGCCAGCGCCTGCTGATGCGCTGGGGTTCGATTTCCGGGTGGGCGTGGCGGATCGCCGCCGCGATCAGCCCCATGAACAGCGGCGCCGGGTGCAGCGGGCGGCTGGTGAGTTCCGGGTGGAACTGCGCGCCGATGAAGTAGGGATGCACGCTCAGGGGCAGCTCGAGCATCTGCATGATCGGCTGATCGGGATGCCGCCCGGAGAAGACCAGCCCGGCGCTCTCCAACTGCTCGATGTAGCGCGGATCGACCTCGTAGCGGTGGCGAAAGCGCTCGCGGATCGTCGCCCGCTGGTCGTAGAGAAACGCCGCCAGCGTGTCGGGCGTGACCTTCACATCCTTCCCGCCCAGGCGCATGTTGCCGCCCAGCCCTTCGATCTTTTTCTGCTCGGGCAGGATGTCGATGACGGGGTGGGGCGTCTGGGGATCGAACTCCGTGCTCCCGGCGTTCTCCAGCCCGCAGACGTTGCGGGCATACTCGATCACCGCCATCTGGAACCCCAGGCAGATGCCCAGGTACGGCACCTGGTTTTCCCGGCAGTAGCGCACGCAGGCGATCTTGCCCTCCGTCCCCCGCACGCCGAACCCGCCGGGGACGATCACCCCGTCCAGCCCCGCGAGCTTGCGTGGAACCTCGGCGGTGCTCATCTGGGTGGTGTCGATCCATTGCACATCCAGCTCCGCCGAGAGGTGGGCGCTGGTGTGCTCAAGTGCCTTTTCGATCGAGGCGTACGAATCGCGCACGGCGGTGTATTTGCCGGTGATGCCGATGCGCACCTTGTGCGTGCGCTCCGCGGTGAGCTTGTGATAGAACGCCCGCCACTTCTCGCGGGAATGATCTTCATGCACGGGATTGACGCGGTCGTGCAGCCCGAGCAGCGAAAGAATCTCCCGGTCCAGGCAGGCCTCGCGCATCGCTTCGGGGATGGTGTAGACCGATTCGCGGTCGTGCATTGAGAACACCCGCTTGAGCGGGACGTTGGAGAACATCGCGATCTTCTCCATCGCCGGGGCGCGCACTTCGTTGCGCGCCCGACACGCGACGATGTGCGGGTTGATCCCCGCCTCCATCAGCTTCTTAAGCCCGAGCTGAGCGGCCTTGGACTTCTGCTCCCCCAATGCTTTAGGTTCGATCACGTACGTCAGGGCGACGAAGCACACCGAGCGCTCGCCCTCTTCATAGGCAAGCTGGCGGAGCGATTCGATATAAAACCCGTTCTCGTAGTCGCCGACGGTCCCGCCGACCTCGACGAACACCACGTCCGCGTTCTGCTGCATCGCCAGCGAGCGCAGGCGGTACTTCACCTCCCCGGTGACGTGGGGGATCATCTGCACGTCCCGGCCGAGGTATTCGCCGTGGCGTTCCTTGTCGAGGACGGCGCGGAAGATCTGCCCGCTGGTGGTGAAGTTGGCGCGGGTGAGGTCCTGGTCGAGCATGCGCTCGTAGGTGCCCAGGTCCATGTCGGTCTCGATCCCGTCATCGAGGACGAAGACCTCCCCGTGGCGCAGGGGGTTGAGCGTGCCCGAATCGATGTTGAGATAGCCCTCCATCTTGATGGGGGCGATGGTCAGGCCCTTGTCCTTGAGCAGCTTGGCCAGCGAACTGGAGAAGATGCCCTTGCCCAAGCCGGACATGACGGTCCCGAAGACCGCCACGTACTTGTGCCTGCCCATCTGGTACCCGGGTGGGATGGGGTTGAAGAACTCCGACTCCTGCGAGGCGTGTCCGGCCTCCGCCAGGAGGTGCTGCGTGTCCGATAACTCGCGGGGATTATCTGAGTGGGGCATGATTGACTGTACCGCGCCCCACCGGGTGAATCAAGGTTGGCCGCGTTGTTGACAGGTGGACGGCACGCCACGCAGAGTCGGCACGCTCTCACCACTAGAGCGGTTTGCGTTTGGATTGCGCACACCCCCCACCCCAACCCTCCCCCACAAAGGGGGGAGGGCGTTCTTGCTCCCTCCCCC
>JBGTFI010000077.1:0-1530 GCA_041747335.1 Phycisphaeraceae bacterium
AAGCAGACCCGCTCCTCCCCCCAGCCGTGGTAATGCGACAACACGACGAACTCGCGCCCATGCAGCGGATGAAACGGATGCGTCACCACGAAGGTTCGAGCCGCAACGTTCTCATCGGGTGCAGATGACGGCTCACGCCAAGGACACCGAACACTCCCTCTTCGGACCTTGACGCCCCCGCGCCCTACCGATAGATTGGCCCGATCCGGGCAACCCGCACCCCTTCACGGAGCAATCGAATGGGCTTTGTGCGACAACTGCTTGCAATCGCTTCGGTTTGCGGCGCTGTGCTGGCGGGATCGCCCGCCCTGGCCCAGGCGCCCGCCGCCACGCCCGCTCAGCTCTGGGCGGACTTCAACCACTATGTGCTGATCGCCCGGCCGGACCTTGCCGCGGCCTCCGGGCAGGCGCTGCTCGAACAGGTGGATGAGGCCCAGCTTCTGGATATCGTCGAATCCAGCGACTACACGCAGCCCCAGCAGACCTTCGACCGCGCCGCGCGGATGCCGGCCGTCTCGCCTGTCGCGTCGGAACTTTCGCATCGCATCCAGGCCGCGCGTTTCGGCCGGGCGCGCGAGCCGCAGCGCATCCGCGATGACATTCAGAAGCTCGCCGGTGCGCGGCGCGAATCGCAGAGCGCCACCCAGCGCCTGCGTGAGGCCGGGCAGTACGCCGCACCGCTGCTTCTTGAAACCCTGGTCGATGACCGCCAGGCCCGGCTGCACCCGTACCTGATGCCGGCGATCATCGCGGTGGGCCGGCCGGTCGTCATGCCGCTGGCGGTAGCGCTGGAGGATCTTCCGCCCGATGCGCAGGTGAAGGTGGCGCAGGTGCTCGGTGAGATCGGGTACCCCGGTGCTTTGCCCTATCTCAAGCAGGTGATCGAGGACCGCGAGACGACCGATGCCACCCGGCGCAGCCTGGAGGAGGCCTTCCGTCGCGTGGCGGCGAACGCCTCGGGCCCGGTGACGCTGCAGTCCTCCGCAGCGACGCTTTTCCTGGCGCTGGGTGAGAGCTTCTACCGGCAGGCAACCATGGATCCGAAGCAGCTCGTCGGATTCGATCCGGCGAGCAACCAGGGCCTCGTCTGGCGGTACGACTCCCAGACGGGTCTGGCCGCGACCCGCGTTCCCGCGGAGATCTATGGGGATGTCATGGCGATGCGGGCCGCCGCGCGGGCGCTGGCGATCGACCCCCAGCTTGATCCGGCGCTGAGCCTGCTGCTGGTTGCGAACGAACGACGGGAGAACCGCCTGCCGGAGGATGCCCAGGATCCAAGCTACACGCTGCCTCATCCGCCGGCGTTCTACACGCTCGCCGCCGGGCCGTTGCGTCAGCACGATGGGCTGACGCGGGCGCTGGACGATGGTGATGTCGATCTGGCGCTGGATTTCATCCGCGCGCTCGAGGCGACGGCGGGAACCGAAGCGCTGGTCAACACCGTCGGCACCGCGCAGCCGCTGCTTCGGGCGCTGACATTCCCGGATCGGCGGGTGCGTTTCGGGGCGGCCTTCGCCCTGGCCAACGCCC
>JBGTFI010000078.1:0-5951 GCA_041747335.1 Phycisphaeraceae bacterium
GAACGCGTCGAGCACGCCGCTCGAGTCAAAGTCTCCCACGAGGTCCGGGTCGATCCCCGGATAGGCGGCCGCATAAGCGGCGCGGTCCGCCAGGGCCAGTTCGAACGGTCCGACATCAAAGGCGTCGAGCACCCCATCGCCGTTCATGTCGCCCGCCAGCACCCCGCCCTCCGGCACACCGTGGTTCGGGGCCCCCAGCGTGTTGGTGATGATCATGCCGTAGGGGAACTGGTCGGTGCTTGATTCAAGGTCGCCCGTCTGCTGTCCGGCCGGAGTGTCCGCCGCGGACATTACAAAGCCGGGCAGGGTGAAGGTGATTCCGGCGCCGGGGCGGCGTGGATCATCCGTCAGATTGCCGACCCACCAGTCGCCCGCGGCGCTGCCGGTCGAATCCCCCAGTCTGCCGACGTACTCGATCTCAAAATCTGTCTCGATGTAGACCGCGCCCGGCTCGATGCGGGCCGATGGTCCGGCCCCGAAGTTGATCGCGGCGTAGAGGCGTCCGCTGGCGGCCTCGCCCGGTTCGCTGTGAACACCGATGCCGTCGAGGATCGTCCAACCCGCGGGCAGCGGATCCAGTCCGTCGTTGCCCTCGTCCATGTTGTAACCGACCACCGGCGGCGCGCCGACCTGCGAATCAACACGGATCAGTAGCGCGGTGAACCCGGAGTTCTCGATGACCTGCCCATCGTTGCCCGTACCGTCGCTGTTCCAACCGATGGTGCTGGGCTTGTCGAGGTTCCCCCAGCCCGATTCCCTGCCGGAATCGTTGAGCAGATCCGTCGCTCCGGGCGCGACGGTGTATGGGTTGGGATTGCCGAAGAAGTCCTCCGACTGCCGGGCGATGAGGAACCCGTTGGTCCCCAGCGACACCCCGCTGAAGTCGAAAAACGCATCGATCCGGCCGGCGTCGCCGGTGATGCCGCCCAGCCCATCAGGCTGCCCCTCGTTCTCGAGAAACAGCAGGTAGTGGTCGTCGAGCGACAGTCCGGGCGTGCCGCGCAGCTCGATGTACTCGTACCGCCGGTCCCCGCCCCCGGCCGGGGGATCGAAGAAGATCTCGTTGATGAGCACGTCGGCGGGGGCGCCGGTCGCCACCATGAGCGCCCCCGCCGCCGCAAAAAACGATCGAAACCTGCAATTCATCGTGATTCCCTCAGTACGTCGGGGCGTAAGCCCCCTCCCTCAGCGGCGACGACCAATCAGCATCAACCCGCCGATGCCCATGAGCGCCAGGGCGCCCGGTTCGGGCACCAGTCCCGGCGAACCGATCGCGGGAAGGTCGTCCGTCCCGCCGGTGACCAGGGACTCGTACGCGCCGAACCGCCCGGCCACGGCCAGTTCATCGTTCCAGGACTTCGTCACCGGGTTCCAGACAAACGAGGCGAAGTCGCTGAACAGGTAAGCCTGCGAGGCCAGAAGCGCCGCGCCCGCCGTATTGCCATCGAAGATGTTGACAACATCCCCACCCGACCCCAACCCCGCGCCGCCCGTCACCGAGCCGACCTGCACCGACTCGCCAAGCCCCCACACGGTCCGGAAGGAGGCGATGGCCTCGTCAAGAACGTCCGTAACGTCTTCCCAACTCGCCAGGAAGACCACCGACTCGCCCGGAGCGATCGAACTGACGCCCGTCAGCGGCGAATCCTCCGTCGGGTCGGCCGACTCATCATCGTAGAACCACGTCGAGGGATCGACCGCCGCATCACCCGTGTTGGTCAGCTCGAACCAGTCGGATGTATGGTCCGGCCCGGCGACGCCGGACCAGATCTCCGTGATCACGATCGCGGCGTTTCCGGCCACGCCGAATCCCATCGCGGCCGCCACACCCGCCGCCCACGCCATGTTCCGCTTTCTCATGTTCCACCTCCTGGGGTTCAAGGACACCATCCGCTTCAGAACGGTCCGACAGCGCCGCGCGCGTCAGCCGATCTCGTGGGGCCGACGGTATAGCGCCCCTGTTGGCCGAGGGTGAGAATGGTGTGAGTTTTCCGCTAATCCCCGAACGGAAGGGGCGCGACAACGCCTCAGAGAAACAGCGCCCCGCACCAGGACAACGAGTGGTTCGAGTACCACATCATCGTCAAGGGCAAGACGATCACGGCGAAGGTCAACGGGCAGGTGGTCAACGAGTTCACCGAACCCGAAGGGGTTGAAGGCCCGCGGAAGCTGGGTTCGGGCACGATCGCCATTCAGGCGCACGACCCGCGCAGCGTGATCCACTACAAGGATGTGAAGATCAAGGTGGGGGGGTGAGGTCGTGCGCCGTTACCGCGCGGTACCCGGTCCCCAGCCGTTGAACGCGCCCCAGGCGACGACGTAGGACATGGAATCGTAGCCACCGCGTGGAACCTCAATATACCGCTGATTCGCCGCGGGGCCGGATTCGGTCTTCGCATAGGAGTGATGCACCACCCGGCCGTCGTAGGTCATCGAGTTGGATCCGAACCGCACATGCCAGCTACCGGTGCGGTCGCCGCTCCCGTGGCCGGGCTCGATGTTGCTGGTGTTGAGGTGGAAGATCGGGTCTTCCTCGACCACCAGCGGGGTCGGGACGCGCTCGCTGGTCGGTGCGCTGCTGCCGGGTCGGCCGCCGCCGCGCGGAGTGGAAGTTGGGGCCCTCCAGAGGAACGAATCGGACGGAATCCCCTCGATCTTCGCGCCCGAGAGGAAGTGAATCATCGCGTAGTCGAAGTATCCGTTGCTGAACATGCCGCCCTGGCCGAGCGAGCCTTCCGGGAGTGATGGGCAGCGGTAATACTGCTGGTAGACGCCCTTCTGCTGGGTCTTGCCTTCCATGTACGGCGTGATCGTCCCGGCATAGGTCGCGGCGATCCACGCTTCCTCGCCCATCCACGACCGGCTTTTCCATTCCGGCTCCGTGGCTGGGGCCAGTCCGCCGATCGTCGCAGGCAGGTGGCCGTCGAAGTCCTCCGCAAAAAGCGCGAAGGCAATCCCCACCTGCTTGAGCTGGTTCTGACACGTGATGTTGTACGCCGCCTCCTTCGCCTGCCCCAGGGCCGGGAGCAGCAGCGCGATCAGGAGCGCGATGATCGAGATCACCACCAGAAGTTCAATCAGCGTAAAGGCGCTGCGGGAATGTCTAAATCGCATGTTGTCGCTCCTTGGGACCGGCCGGACTGGTTCACCTTCACCCGCCCGCCATTCTAACCCTCTAGACGCACGCCCGCGAGCAGTTTCCACCGAAAATCGCGCCCCGCGTGTCGAATCCGCTCCCTAAGATGCCCGCGATGACCACTCCCCTCCGCGACGCCCAAGCCTGGCACGCCCTCTGCCCCCTGGCCGAAGTGCCCCCGCCCGGCCGCGGCGGGCGGTACGTCACCCTCGGCCGGCGCTCTCTGACCGTGCTCCGGGTGGGGGAGGGGGAGGGCCTTGAGATCCGCGTCATCGACGACACCTGCCCCCACGCCGGGGCAAGCCTCTCCGGCGGGTTCATCGAAGACGGGTGCATCATCTGCCCCCACCACGCCTGGGCCTTCGACCTCGCCACCGGCCGCTGTCCGGACAATCCCACCATCGCCGTCCGCGTCTACGAGTGTGAAGTCCGAGGCGGAATCGTCTGGGCACGCCTGCCGGGCGTCCCGGGGAACCCGGGCGAAAGTCTATAATCGCCCCATGCCCGAACCCGCCCCCGCCCCCGAAACGGCCCCCGCCCCCGCTGAACGCATCACCCTCAAAACCCTTCGCCGGTGGACGCGCGAGGGCAGGCCCTTCGCCATGCTCACCTGCTACGACGCCACGACCGCCCGCTGGCTCTGGCGCGGGGGCATCAAAACGCTCCTGGTGGGCGATACGGCAGCGCAAATGATCCTCGGGCACGATTCCACCCTCCCCGCCGCGATGGACTTCATGGTCGCCATCACCGCGGCCGTCCGGCGGGGCGCCCCGCAGGGGTTCATCATGGCCGACATGCCCTTCGGGAGTTACCAGTGCGGGGACGATGCAGCCGTCGCCAACGCCATGCGCTTCCTCACGGAAGGACAGGCCGACGCGGTCAAGCTGGAGGTCGATCGCTCCTTCGCACCGCTGGTGGAGCGCATGGGTCACGCAGGGGTGCCGGTGGTGGCCCACATCGGCTCCCGGCCGCAGCAGGTCCGCCACCAGGGCGGCTACCGCGCCACGGGGCGAACCGAGAAACAGGCCAGGGAACTGCTCCACGATGCCGAACTCATGCTCGCCTCCGGCACCGACGCCCTGCTCATCGAAGCCGTACCCAACGAAGTCACTCAGCGCGTCATCGAAGCCACCCAACGCCTGGACCGCACCGTCCCGGTCATCGGCTGCGGAGCGGGACCATCCTGTCACGGCCACGTGATCGTCCTCCACGACCTCCTGGGCCTGACGGATTGGCAACCCCCCTTCGCCCCCGCCCGCACGGACCTTGGCCGGCGCATCGCGGAGGCGGCGGGGGAGTGGGCCAGGCAGGTCGAGAGCGGGGGCTACCTGAAAGAAGGACATCCCTACAAGATGGAGAAGTAGGTCCGGCTGTGCCGGACATGCCTTCAACAACCCCCCGAAACGCCCCTCCTATAATACCTCCACCGCGCCCCTCACCGGTCACAGGAGATGCCGCCCATGCACCGCATCCGATGGTATGGACCCACCGTCCTGCTGCTGGCCACCACCCTGGTGGTCATGATCGCCGGGCCTTACATCGCCCGTCGCATCGTCTGGCATCAGACCGAGGCCCGCATCGAGCTCGTCCGCCAGTCCCTCACGGAAAACGCCTCCCTCGACGAACTCAGCCGCGCATTCGAAGCCGTCGCCGAAGTCGTCGGACCCAGCGTCGTCCACATCGAAGTCCTCACCCGACGCGACCCCCGCACCGAATCACGCGACCTCTTCCGACGATTCCCCGATCTCGACGCCCCCGGAAACTCCGGAACCCCCGGAAACACCGGGCGCCCCGGAACCCCCGACGGGTCCAACGACTCCTCCAACGCCCTAAGGCGCTTCGGCAACGGTTCGGGCTGGGTCTGGGATGACAAAGGCCACATCGTCACCAACAACCACGTCATCACCCTCGAGGACAACCAGACCCCCGTCGAGGAGATCCGCGTCAAGTTCGCCGACGGCACCACCCGGCGGGCTCAAATCGTCCAGGCGGACCGAAGAAGTGACCTGGCGGTCCTGCGCGTCGAAGGCGCCCCGCTTCACCCCGCGGCCCGCGCCGAGCAAGGCGTGCGCCAGGGCGAGATCGTCTTCGCCTTCGGCTCACCGTTCGGCAATGAATTCTCCATGAGCCAGGGGATCGTCTCCGGCATGGGCAGGCGGCTTCAGTTCACCAGCGACCCGCTCAGCCACGAGCAGTACATCCAGACGGATGCCGCCGTCAACCCCGGAAACTCCGGCGGACCGCTCGTCAACCTCCGCGGCCAGGTCGTCGGCGTCAACAACGCCATCCTCACACGCACAGGCTTTTCCAACGGTGTGGGATACGCCATACCCATCGCCCAGGTCGAGCGCGTCGTCACCCAGATGATCGAGCACGGCCAGGTCCAGCGCGGCTACATCGGGATCGTCATCGACGACGACCCCAAATGGTTCAAGGCCAAGGGATACGACGGTCGCGGGGTCTTCGTCCTGAGTCTCCTCACGGGGGAACCGGCCGACCAGGCCGGCATGCGCAACGGTGACATCGTCCTCTCCGTGCAGGGGATCAAGACCCCCACCGTCAGCGACCTCAAAGAAGTCATCTCCAACACCGAACCCGGCACGCAATTGACCCTGCGCATCCTCCGAAAAGACGATCCAAACGAACCCGGCCAAGAGCTTGAACTGCGCGTCACCGTCGCACAGCAACCGGGCGCAGCCGAGATGCTTGCGCTCTCAGGCGCCGGCCCCGACGGACCCCAACCGGCCGCCACCCCGCCCGACCCTGGTAGCGGGGGGCGATCTTGTTGCGGAGGGCGTACAGGTCGGCGACAGCG
>JBGTFI010000079.1:0-5656 GCA_041747335.1 Phycisphaeraceae bacterium
TCTTCCTGACGCCGGTGTTCTTCTACGTCGTCCGCAGCCTCGTGAAACGGGTCATACCCGGTAACTGCACGGATGTCCTTCCGGTCGGCGCAGCTGAATTGCCCCGATGTGAATGAGCTTTGAAGGCGAACCAGACATGAGCCGTGACGTGGAGAAAAGCCTGTTGGACATTGACTTCGCCTCGCTGACCCGCGGGCCGTTCACACCGTCTCCGGCCGCTTGGGAGGACCAGGTGCTGTACTTCCTGATGCTCGACCGCTTCTCGGACGGAAACGAGAAGGGGGGTCACGCTGACGCGGCGGGCAAGCCCGTGGAGACCGGTCTCACGCCACTCTACCACCCCGAAGACGGGGCCCGCGTCGACTACGATACATGGTTCGCCGGCGGCGGCGGCTGGCAGGGCGGCACGATCAAGGGGCTCCGCGGCAAGCTCGGCTACCTCCGGCGCCTCGGGGTCACCGCGCTATGGGTCAGCCCGCCGTTCCGCCAAGTCGCGTTTGAGGCCAGCTATCACGGCTACGGCATCCAGAACTTCCTCGATGTGGACCCGCACTTCGGCACGCGCGAGGAGTTCCGCGATTTCGTCCATGCCGCACATCAGCAGGGGATCTACGTCATCCTCGATGTCATCGCTCACCACACCGGTAACGTGTTCACCTACGACGCTGATCGTTACCCAGCCCGCGATGCGAGTGGGCGGTTTCTAAACGATCCGCGCTGGGACAGCAGGCCATACGCCGTGGCCGGACTTAATGACCGCGACGGCCGACCGACGCTACCCTTCGGGAATCCCGATGCGATGCCCGCGGCCGACGTCGCACGGCTGGAGGAATCCTGGCCGGACGGCGCCGTATGGCCTCGTGAGTTTCAGCGCGGCGGACTGTTTCTGCGGAAGGGTCGAATCAACAATTGGGGCCACTACCCTGAGTATGCCCAGGGGGACATGGCGGGCGGCTTCAAGACGCTGGACGTGCGTGTACGCTGGGACGGCCAGTATCGCCGCCCCTCTCCAGCGATGGCTTGGCTATGCCTGGCCTATTCCTTCTGGATCGCCTACGCGGACCTCGATGGATTCCGAATCGATGCCGCCAGACACATGGACCCCGATGCTCTGCGCTCGTTCTGCGACTGGATTCGCGAGTTCGCTCAAAGCATCGGCAAGGAGCGCTTCCTCCTAGTCGGCGAAGTGCCCGGGGGTCGCGAGCTTGCTTGGGAGGTGGTGGGGAGAACCGGTCTGGATGCCGCACTGGGAATCGACGATGTCCCCGGCAGGCTGGAGCGAATGGTGACCGGTGAAGGGGATCCGATCGATTACTTCACCATCTTCCGCAACTGGCGTCTGGACGAGCCCGAGGGCGGTAAGCACCGGTGGTACCGCGACCAGGTGGTGACGCTGGTGGACGACCACGATCAGGTCCGCAAGTGGACCAGCAAGCGACGATTCTGCGGTGATGCTCGCTACCGCGATCTGGCTTTTAATGTGATGGCGGCGCAACTGACCACAGCAGGCATCCCCTGCATCTACTACGGGTCTGAACAAGGCTTTGACAGCGGCGGGCGGACCAGCGATTGCGATAGGGTGCTCCGCGAGAACATGTTCGGCGGCCGATTCGGCGGCCTGTGTACACAAGGACGGCACTTCTTTGACGAACACAGCCATCTGTACCGCGCCCTCGCCTCACTTACCGCCCTCCGCAGGGAATCGCTCGCCCTGCGGCGCGGCTCGCAGGTGCTTCACCGCGTCTCCGGCGACGGCGTGACCTTCGGCCACCCACACCGCCTCGGCGGCGAGCGGATGCGATCGCTCGTGACGTGGTCGCGCCTCTTCATGGATCAGGAGACCCTTGTGGTGTTCAACACCGATGAGTCCCATTCCGTGGCGGCCTGGTCCACCGTCGCCCCGCTGTTGCGGGTGGACGGCGACAAGTTCCACCTGGCCTTCTGGCACGCACCCAGCCCGGCCCAACCTCCCGCGGCGACCTTGACGGTGGTGCATCGAGCTGGATTGCCAACCGTACGGATGACACTCCCGCCTGCGGGATTCGCCATCTATCAGGCAGCGCCGGCCCTGCATCGCCTCGGCCCCAATCCGCCGAAGGGCCTCCAACCTTGGACGGAGAGTGCGTGGCGCGGCAGCATCGGACAGACGCACGGTTGAAGTTGAGAGGCCGACGTCAAGACCACGAACCCGATTGAGCCCTCGACACCACCAAGGGTAAACGCGAACCAACCACCGAGCAGGTATGCGAACCTCTTCCGTCTGTATGGATGGTGCCCGGTTCCGTTCACGGGGGTCCGAGCACGCGCTGTAAGAGCGCCACTATGATCTTTGACAACGTCCTGAGCCCTTCCGCCGTCGGCCCCCGCGCGGTTCGGGGCCGTCATCCGGTCGGCCCTCGGGACGTGCTCTCGCAAAGGTGAGTGCGAACCTTCTTGGCGCGTAACCCATCGATCATCAGTGTCCGGCCAATCCAAACAACCTCCCCACCTCCCCCGCCATCGTCCGCCGCCACGTGGAGGTAGACGCTGGTGGTCATCAGGCTGCTGTGGCCGGCCGCGGCGCGGACTTCGGCCAGGGTGCGGCCGCCGGCGAGGGCGTGGCTGATGAAGGTGTGGCGGCCGTGGTGGATGGTCAGTGTGCGCTGGCGCGGGTGACCGAGCGCGCCGCACGCGGTAACGAAGCGGCGCCGCAGGACGTGGCGGTTGAGTGGTTCGCCGAGCGTCGCGCGTTGCAACGAGCAGATGAAGGGGTCATTGGCGCAAGCGCCCTCGGCGCGGCGATGGGCCTTCCACGCGGCAATATCTTCGAGCGTGCCCGCGTCCCACCACAGCGGCACGCGGCGCGGCCGGTTGAGCTTGGCGCACTCGGCGCGGATGCGCAGGTGCGGGCGCGCGGTGTCGGTGATTACATCGGCCATCCACAGGCCGGCGATTTCGCTGGCGCGCAGGCCGCAGCAGCAGGCCAGGCGCACGATCGCCAGGTTCATATGAACCCCCGGAAGACGCGCGCCCCGCCGGCGCAGGTCGGTCAGCACGCGCGTGAGTTCATCGCGCGTGAGAATGCGCGAGGCATCCAGGTGCCAGGCGGGGAAGCAGTGCATATCTCCTCCCTCAACGTCGAAGTGAAGCGCTCTTGCGGCGCTCGATCCCCCACGTGAGTTACCTCCGGCTCGGCACAGTTACAAGGAAAGATGGTGCGCACTTGGATCGAAATGCGCACCATCTTCCGCATCCCCGCCGCCCCCGGAAACGCCGCCGGCGGATACGTCCGTTATGTGTCCAAGAATAGGTCCTAAGGACATATAATTTTCACTGCCGCAACCTAGGCCAAAACCCCCCTGGCGCTTCGGGAACGCGGTTTTTCAACCGTTTCGGGCCTTTTCCGCCGCGCCGTTATATGTCCAAATAGGTCCGGATTTCAGCATCGGCGAGTGACGCATTCCGCTGGTGAACGCTGTTCTTTGGGCATTCATTTCCACCATCCCAGCGATCCGCTGATTCTCGGCGGCATGTCGCGTAATCGCCTTGATGTTCGGGGCGAAGCTTGCCCTCATGTGTCCGTGGCCACGCGACGCGGCCGCGAGCTTCGACCTCCCGCACGAAAGGAGATGAACGCCATGCCTACCAACGATCACCCCACCACCCAACAAACCGCCCGCGAACTCTACGAAGAGCGCTTCGACGACATCGCCCGCGTGATGGACTGGATCGAACTCGAGCTCGACACGCACCGGACCAGCGCCCAGGCGGACCCCGGCAGCTTCGGCAACGCCGGCGACCTCGGCCACGTCCGCGAGAAGCTCATCGAAACGCTCGCCTTCCTCTCGGATAGCGAGACCGAGGAGATCGAGAAGCTGCTCGACGAGTGCCGCTGAGCCGGTTGGATCGAATAGGAACCCACCAACACCAAGGAGAGCGCCCCAGCGCGACACGGGCGAACGTGGCGCGAAGGGTGGCAAGCGTAAGGCCAGGGCCGGGCAGGCGAAGGATGGGCTTTCGTGCCTCGACGCGGCGGTGAAGGTGCTCGCCGAGTCCAACGCGGCCATGCACTGCAAGGAGATGATCGACGCGATGGCGGCCAAGGGCTACTGGTCCACGCCCGGCGGCCGCACACCGCACGCCACGCTCTACTCGGCCATCACCCGCGAGATCGCGATGAAGGGCGACGACTCGAGGTTCCGCAAGGCCGAGCGCGGGCGGTTCGAGCTGGTTGGTTCCGGGGGCGCTTCCGGGGGAGGTCCGTGAGCGTCACCGTCTGCGCCGTGCTGCTGCCGCAGCAGGCACCCTGCTTGAGGCTCGTGACGCGCCCACTCGTGTCGTAAGCGCCCTCAAGGGATGATCTCCAACGAGGCGATCTTGCCGCCTTCCAGTCGGAAGAAGAATCGAAGATCCACGGGGCTGCCGGGAAAGTTGCCGGTGAGCTTGCTGGTGACGACGAAATTGCCGGTCTTCTGCTCGCAGGCAAAAGGCTCGGTCGTGTACTGGTACTTGGCCGAGGCTTCCACCTTCCACTGCTTGATGGCGGCCCGGCCGTTGTACGTGTGCCCCTCGTCCTTCACGACGGCGTTCTCCGTGAAGCACTCAGCGACAGCTTCGCCGTCGCCCATGTCGGCGGTGAAGTACGCGGCGATGGGTTTTGGCAGATCGAGATTCATGGTCGTCTCCTTGTGTGAGAAACTTCGGAGCCCTTACCCCGTCGTTCTCTTGGACACCTGAGGGGATCGACCGTGACAAATCTTCCCGAGAATCTCCTAATTCAGACGCAGTGCCTTGCGCAGATCCCCACTCTCTAAGGTGCGGCGAAGCCACTCGACTTGGTCCGGGGGGTGAAGGAACGGGTGATCGCGGTAAATGGCGACGTGTTGTCGCTCGACGACATCCTCGATGTCGCGGACCGTCTCGGGCGCTACCTCTCGGACTCGCTCACGGTGCTCGGGTACGAACAACAGCCTGTGGGGATCGACATGCCCCTCTTCGATGAAGCCCCTGGTCTTCTTGTGGCAGCGGCAGGGATTGCTCTTGTTCACGAGGCCGCACTGGTGGTTCATGAAGCTGTGCAGATCGCGGCGGGCACGAGCCAAGCATTGCCGGAAATTGTCGGGAGTCATCTCCAGCACCTCGCCGCCGACCGTGTCGCTGGCGCCGAGGATCGCGCCGAGCGTGAAGATCAGCCGTTGCCTGCGGTCCAGGCAAAGCAGCATGCCCATTGTGCAGCTATTCTTGGCCTCTTCCACCAAGAGCGGCACTTCCACGGGCACGCTGTTCGGATCGGGCAAGTCGAGGTCGCGCGTGCCGTCGATGGCGGCGCCGTAGTCGGCGAATGTAGTTGTTCGTGTCTCCGCCCATCGGCGTTTCATGTTGAGGACATGATTGGCGGCGATGCGGTAAAGCCAGGTACGAAATCTACTCTCGCCCTTGAACGTGCTGAGTTTGGTGATGGCCTTGACCAGCACCTCCTGGGTGACTTCCTCGGCGTCTTGCGGTCGGAAGACCATACGGACGGCGATATTGTAGACCCACGCCTGGTGCCGCAGAACCAGCTTTTCTAGCGCTGCTCGGTCGCCGCCGATCGCCTGCTTGACCAAAACCGAATCGGCGGAATCGTCTTCAGCGACCTCGGTGAAGGGATTGAACACGGCTCGGCTCCTTTCTCCAG
>JBGTFI010000080.1:0-17696 GCA_041747335.1 Phycisphaeraceae bacterium
TTCCCTTCGACCCCGGCCCCGTGCGCGATCTCTCCCTCATCGCCCGTCGTCTGCACATCGCGCGCGGCCTGTGGGAGTCACCCCTGCTCGCCGAGTTCGATGCCCGAAGCCAGATCGCCCTCGCACAGCCGCGCTTCACCCGCGCGCTGGGCGCCGGCCCGCTCCACCCCGATGCGTCCGTGCTGCTTCACTTCTCCGATGGTTCGCCCGCCCTCACGAGGATGCCCATCGGCGCCGGCACGTTTCTGCTCGCTTCCTTCAGTCCCGCGATCGACTGCGGAGACCTCGGTCGCCACGGTGTCTTCGTCGCGCTCGTCCAGAGCCTTGTCCAGCAGCTTGGACTCTCCGAGCAAACGCCCGATGCCTGGATGCCCGGCCGTCCCATTGAACTTCCGCTCCCAACCAGCGACACCTCCGATGCATCACACGCCGACTGGGCGATCCTCGGCCCCGAAGGCCGGGCGCTCGACTTCACCGTCCTCCGCCGCGATGAGTCGCTCCTCGCCGTCACCCGCCCCGCCGCGCCCGGCCTCTACCACCTCACCCACCAAGGAAGCACCGTTCGCACCGCGGCCGTCAACCTCGATCCGCGCGAAAGCGACCTCACCCGCATCGATCCCCAGGCGCTCACAAGCGCCTTCCCGCCCGGCACGCTCGCAGTCACCTCCACGAATCCCGGCATCGTCGCCCCACTCATCGAATCCGCCGGCACACCGCTCTGGCCAACCCTGATCCTCCTGGCCCTCGCCGCCCTGGCGATGGAGATGACCCTTCAGATCCTCTGGAAAGCGTAATCCGAATTGAACTTCGACAGCATCATCTGGAGGCCCGTCATCCCTCCCGGCTACATCCTGGCCGCGACCGCGACGCTCGCCGCGCTCGCCGCCGCAGGCTACTGGCGCGCGCTTCCGCATCGGCCCTTCACCGCCGCCGCCCTCTTCACAGCTCGCCTGATCGCACTCGCCGCGCTCGCCCTCACCCTCATGGGCCCCAGCATCACGCCACCTTCCGACACCACCGCCCTCCGCCCCCCGCTGACAATCCTCCTCGATCGCTCGCAATCCATGCTCACACCCGATGCACGCGGTCGCCCGCGCATCGACCTTGCCCGCGAAGACTGGCTGAGCGCCTCGAACCTCACCCGCGCATCCGAACGCTTTGATATCGAACTGTTCGCCTTCGATGAATCCGCCTCACCCCTGCCCCTGACCGCCCTGCGACAACCCGCGGACCTCTTGGCTACAGGCCCGACCACGCGCCTCACCGCCACGCTCCGCGACCTCCTTCAGCGCATCCCCGCGTTGTCCTCCGGCGAAGCCCACTCCGGAGTCCTCATCCTCACCGACGGCCGGGACTTCTCCGACCTCCCCCCCGCACCCGTCGCCGAGTTGGCCCGCTCGCTCGGCCTCCCGCTCCACACCGCGGCGATCGGCGGCCCCACGCTCACCCGCGATGTCGCCCTGATCGCCCTCCCGCGACAGGACTACCTGCTCGCCGGTGAACCCGGTGATCTCCTGGCCCGCCTCTACCACGTAGGCATGGAAGGCCGAACCGCGCGCATCCACCTGCGATCCGAGAACCAGTCGCTCACTCGCGAGGTCGCACTGCCGCCCCTCGATCACGACATCCACGGCTTCACCGAAGTCGTCTTCCCGATCCAGGAAGCCCAGCCGGGATTGCACCGCTATGCCATCGAGGTCGAACCGCTCCCCGGCGAGGTCGAAACCGCAAACAACAACCAGACCGTGTTCATCCACATCACCGATCGCCGCCTGCGCATCCTGCTCCTCGACGGCGAACCCTTCTGGGACAGCAAGTTCCTCGCCCAGGCTCTTCGACTCGACGACCGCATCGAACTCGCGCAGATCACCCAGGTCACCCACGCCCGCCGCGAGCGCATCCTCACCCGCATCGATGATCCCGACCCCGATCAGGCAAACATCCCCGCCACCCTCGACCAGTGGTCCGCCTACGATGCCGTGATCCTCGGCCGCGCCGTCGAACGACTCCTCACCGATCGGGATGTGCGCCTGCTGACTGAATACGTCGCCGACCGCGGCGGACACGTCATCTTCGCCCGCGGCCGCGCTTTTTCGCCCGATGTCCCTTCCACCGCCGGGTGGGACCGCACGCTTCCGGTTCTCGAACCGGTCATCTGGTCCGATCGCGAAGTGCGCGACCACATCCTCGCGCCGACGCCCGAAGGAATCGCCTCGCCCCTTTTTTTCAATGGAAACCTCGCGGCCGATCCGCTCACAACCTCCACGTTCGCCCAGATGGCCCGCCTGAATGCCTCTCCCGCGGCCCTCCGCGCCAAGACCGGCGCCACCATCCTCGCGACCCTCGCTCCGACCGACCGACCTCCCTCCGACAACGATCCTCCCGCCATCGCCACCATGAGCTACGGCCGCGGCGACACCGCCATCATCGCCGTCGAAGGTCTCTGGCGCTGGCGACTTCTCCCGCCCTCCGAAGCACGCGGCCACGGCGTCTACGATGCGCTATGGTCCAATCTCGTCAGGTGGCTGGCCATGGGCGGAGACTTCAAACCCGGCGAGCAGGTCTCCCTTCGCCTGGGTCGATCGAGCGTGCGACTCGGCGACGCCCAGACCATCGACGCCGCCTTCAAACGTCCGCCCCCGCCCGACTTCACTCCAGCCCTCACCCTCACCGACCCGCAAGGCCGCGCCACACGCCTGCTCATGCAACCCGCCGATACCCTCACCGTCGCCGGTTCCGTTACGCGCTTCCGCGCCCAGTTCACACCCGCGGCCACCGGCGAATACACCGTCTCCCTCGATCTCCCCCAATCACAGCCGCCCCCGGAAGCGCCCCCGCCCCCGGAAGCACCCCCGCCCCCGGAAGACCGCTTCACCGTTTACCACGTCAACCTCGAACGCCTGCGCACCTCGGCCGACCCCCAGCGCCTGCGCGCCCTCTCCGAGGGCAGCGCGGGCGTCGTCCTGACCTCACAGGACGCCGGCCGCTGGCCGGAGCTCCTCCAAGCCGCCCACCAGGCGCGATCCACCCCACGCGAACCAAGGTATATATGGGATCGCGGGATCATCCTCTTCGCGCTGCTCACCTGGCTCGGTCTCGAATGGATCGCGCGGCGAAAGGCGGGGCTGCTGTGAACGACCACACCATGCTCGATCACCTCCTCGCCCGCGCCCGCACCTACCAGCGCCTGGGCACGCTCGCCCGCGGCGCGATCCTGACGCTTTCCTCCCTCATCCTCTTCGCCCTGCTCGCGATCACCGCCGACGCCCTCTTCGCCCTTCCCGCGCCCCTCCGCGCCCTGGTCGCCTTGGCGGCGCTCCTTGCGCTCGGTGGCGCTCTGCTCGCAGGTTTCATCATCGGCCTCCCCCGGTACGATGATCCCCGCCGCGCCGCTCGCGCCCTCGAAGACCGTACTCACATCCCCGACAGCGCCCTCATCAACGCCGTGGACTTCATGCACGGCCGCGCAACCCCCCACAACCCCGCCCTCATCCGCGCCGCATCGCTCCACGCCCGGCAGATCGCCGCCTCGGCCGATCCGGCCGCGCTCTTCGATCGCCCCCGCACCCGCTACGCCTTCCGCGCCTTTCTCGCCGTCGCGGCCTTGCTCATCCTGTCACTGCTCCTGGCGCCGCGCGTCTTTCAGGCCATCGTCCCCCGCTACCTCCAGCCCTTCGCCGATCATCCGCCCTATTCCCTGCTCGACTTCGAGGTCCGCATCGATCCGCTCCCGGCCGTCGTCGGCCGCCCCGTCGACATCCACGCCGACATCACCAGCCCCCTGGCTCCTCCCTCCGCGGCGAGCATCGTCTTTCTGAACCCCGACCACACGCGCACCGCAATGCCCATGCTCCGCACGCTCGAAAGCGATGCGGAGAACCCCTCGCAGCGCCGCCGCGGCACCTTCACCTTCCCCATTCAATCCGCCCGGAAGTCGCTTGAGTTTTACATCGAAACCAAGGGCGGGCGCACCCGGCGCCATCAACTGATCGTCCATCCCGTCCCCCGCTTCGAGCGCATCGAGGTGCGCTACGACTACCCCGCCTACGCCAACCGCCAACCCTTCACCGCAGTCATCGGCGATCCCCCCGGCCCGATCACCGCGCTCACCGGCGCCACCGTCACCCTCAACATCCGCGCCAACGTCCCACTTCAGAACGGCACGATCGAGCTGATCCCCCGCCCCGCGCCCGGTGACGATCAATCCGTCAAAATCCAGCGATTTCCCCTCGAACCGGACAACAATGACCCTCTCCTCGTCACCGGCGCCTTCACCCTCGACATCTCCGGACGCTACCGACTCACCCTCACCGGCGCCGACGGCACGCCCGCCGAGCACCCGCTCGAAAGCGACCTCAGCGCCGTCCCCGATGCCCCGCCCACGATCACCCTCCGCGAGCCGGGCATGGACGTCATCGCCCCGCCCGACTGGAAGCTCCCCATCGAGCTGATCGCCTCCGATGACATCGCCGTCGATCGAATCCTCCTCCACGAACGCATCGGCGACCGGCCAACCCTCACCCGCGAACTTCCCCAGGGCGGACAGTCCCCAACCCAGCTCCGCGCCAGCCACACCTTCGACCTCGAAACCATGAACGCCCAGCCCGGAGACAAGGTCATCTACTTCGCCACGGCCTTCGATAATCATCCCTCCGGGGCCCAGTACGGCGAAACACCCCTCGCCGTGATCCACGTCGTCAGCCAGGAGGATTACCTCGAGCTTGCCCGCGCCCAGTACCAGCTTGCGGACATCCAGGACGAGCACAACCGCCTCCAGCGAGCCCTCGCGGACATCGAAGCCCTCCGCCAGGCCATCCTCGAACAGGCCCGGGCAATCCAGGCACAGGCCGGCGACACCGGCGAACTCACCCCAGACCAGCAGCGGCAGCTCGATGAACTTCACAACCAACTGAGCGAACTCGCCGATCGCTCCCAAGCCTTGGCCGACGCGATGCAACGCCGCGCCGAGCAACCCAGGCTTTACGCCTTTGAGGATGCTTACGCACAAGCACTTGAGGACATGGCCCGGAATCTTCAACAGCAGGCCGAACAGGCACAAGCTCTCAGCGACGCCCGACCGCCCGCCGGACTCACGCCCCTGCCCTGGCTCGACGAAACCCGACAGGCCCTCGAAGAGCAGGCCCAGGACGCCGACCAGCAACGTCAGGCCGTCGAGGCGATCGAAATGGACTTCGACCAGCTCCAACTCGCCGACGCCATGACGGCCCTCGCTCAGCGCATCACCGATATCACCGCCGCTCAGCGCGAGATCGCTCAGCGCCTCGACGCCGACCCCGCGCCCGTCCAGCTTCGCGACCTCGCCGAACGACAGGCCGTGCTCCGCGATGCCTTGGAGGACGCACTCACCACCCTCGAATCGACCGCCTCAGACGCCCGCGAACGCCTCCCCGAAATGGCCGCCGATGCCGCCGAGATCGTCACGGAAGTCCGCCACCTGGAGGTCTCAGCCGATCAGCAATCCGCCGCCGACGCGGCCCGCGATCGCCGCCCCGAACAGGCCCAACTGGCCGCCGACAGCGCCGCCGATAAACTCGAATCGCTCCACGAAGAGGTCCAAGCCGCCGCCGCGGGAAGCTCCAATCAACCGGCCCTCCAGCGACTTCGCCTCACCCGCCAAGCCATGAGCGAACTCATGGGACAGCTTCGGCAAAGCCGCCAAACCCCCTCCTTCACCTCCGAAGGCGGTATGAGCGGCATGCAAGTGGGCCGCGCCACCGGGTCGCTGGGGATCGTCGGCCGCCCGCAATCCCACCCGGCCGGCGGGATGGACCGAGCAGGTGGACCGTCCCAAACCGGCGGACGCGCCGCGGGGGCGGACCACGACCAGGACGGCCGACCCGCTGAATCGCTCTCCCCGGACACCTCCGACGCCCAGCGACGCGCCGCATCCGGCAGTGCCTTGGGTGTCCCCACCCGCTTCCGCCAGGATGCCCAGGCCTACTTCAAACGCCTGGCCGAAGATCAGCGGCCATGAATCTCCCCCGATTTCGCCGATAACCCTCGAAATCGCACCCCGCCCCGCTTACCATAGGGGTATCATCTCCAAGGAGTCTCCCCATGCCCCGGGTTGCCCGCTTATCCCCGATGCCCCTGATCGCCCTGCTTTGTGCGGCCGCACTGTCGCCGGCCGACGTCGAATCCCCTCGTCCTCCCGCCGAGGCGCTCGACCCCGGAATCGTTCAGTGCGCGAACCTGGTCTACGGCCTGGGCAAGACTTCCGTCTGCTTCTCCCATGATTTTCTCATCGAGGCCGAGAAGGTCTCCCATATTCGCACCTCCAGGCGCTTCAACCAGGTTCAGCTCGAATCCGAAAGCCTCTACCTCCATCCCTTCGCGGTCATGACCGGCGAAGGACGCTTCCGCCTGACCGACCTCGAGCGACAAAACCTGCGCAACTACCTGCTGGCCGGGGGGTTCATCGTCGCCTCTTCCGGGTGCAGCAACCACCTGTGGGATCAGAGCTTCCGCGAGGAGATCGCCCTGGTCTTCCCGGAACTCAAACTTGAACGCCTCCCCATGACCCACCCGATCTTCCACACCGTCTACGACATCGATCACCTCATCGCCAAGAAAACCGCCGGCGAACCATACCTCGAAGCGCTCGTCGTCGAGGGCAGGATCGTCCTGGTCTATTCCCAGGACGGTCTCAACGACACCGCCAACGCCGCCCCCAACTGCTGCTGCTGCGGCGGCAATGAAATCCGAAACGCCCGCCAGGTGAACGTCAACCTCCTGGCGTACGCCCTGACACATTGACCGCATCGTTCCGGGTGGGGGGCGATCGACCCTCTCCAAGGAAGCGAGACATGACCCAGACCACCGTTGAGCCCCCGCCGATCGTCCAGGCCCCGCCCGCGAAACCCCAGCGACGCCCTCAGCCGGACTCCCACGCCAAGCCCAAACGCCAGCCCCCCTACGCCGTCATCGTCCTCAACGACAACGACCACACCATCCCCTACGTCATCGACGTTCTGCAGCGCATCTGCGGGCACAAGCTCCCCAGGGCCATGGAACTGACCTGGCAGATTCACACCTCCGGACAGGCAGCCGTGTGGACCGGTTCAAGGGAGGTCGCGGAGCTTAAGCGCGACCAGATTCGCGGTTTCGGCCCGGACTTCTTCGCGGCCCAGACGGTCCGCTACCCGCTGGGCGTTCGCATCGAACCCATGCCGCAGGGGTGAATCCACCGCTCGCCAGGCTGGACACGAGTCGCCACCCGCCCCAATTCAACTTCGATCCCGTGAAGCGACCAATAAAGAAACACCAGCGCCTCTCGGCGCTGGTGTTCTTGTTTCGATGGCAGGATGCGGTTCGGGATCAGGCCCGACGGCGCCGCATCGTCTGAAGCGCCAGAGCGCCCATACCCAGACCCGCGAGGGTCGCGGTGAAGGGCTCCGGAACGCTGCGATTCACCCACTGGATGTCGTCGATCGCGAGAATCTCGCGAAGGCTCTGGAACTGCGCCAGCGGGCCAAGCTCCAGACGGATGTTCACGCTGTTCGTCGTGCCACCCACGAATCCGAAGAACTCCACGCCGGGGGTCACCGCTTCGGTGATCGAGAACACTTCCGACTTGTTGGGACCGTTGGGGATGATCTCAACCCGCTCCACCCGCGGGCTGCCGGGATCAACCGCCGCGCCCAGAACGTCCTGCCGCTCGTTCATGCCGGCGAAGTACGCGCCGAAGGCGATGATCGGGTCGTCGAACACGAGCTCCAACTCCACCGGACCCTGCGAGTTCGAGCTGTCCAGCCACAGGCGCTGGTCGCCGCTGGTGGGCGAACCGAACCCGGAGCTCGCCACGTCCGAGATGAACGTGCGGGCATTCGCGCTCACGACGTTCATCGTCACCCCGGGGGCGATCTGAACGCTGCTGCCCGGAGCGAAGTGCGTCGTGGTGTCAAGCAGCGCTCCGGCCGTGAATGCCGGGGCTTCGAAATCCACCACGTGCAGCCCGCCCGTCGCGTCATTGATGGACGTCGCCGCCGCCGCGAAGGCAGCCTGCGCCGCGTCCGCGTTGGGCTTGGGGTTGCCCTTGAGCCACGCACCGCCGGTCGGGCCCAGGTCAAACCCGCGATAAACGTCCACCGCCCACGCGGGCGCCGTGGCGCACATGCCGACCACCGCAGCCGTCTGGAACACTCGATTCCACTTCATCTGCAATTCTCCTTCCTAAAGTTTCTCCTGCACATCGACTGATGCACAAAAAAGCAGTGACGGGGGACCCTCCCTCGAGTCATGACCCCTTTATACCTCCGACTTATCGGCCTGTCAAGACCCTTGCATCCATCATTTCCCTCTTTCCTGACGATCCTCGCCTTCGCCAACCTCGACAGCACCCGGTTTTAGCCCCGAAACTCGACACCTCCTGCCCCACCCAACCGCACTGACCTTTCAACATACCACGCTGCGAGACGAAATACCATCCCGGAAAACCACTTTTTCAGCGGTTTTTCGCCATTTTTCCCCGAACACGCCCACCCGAAGCGCCACCCATTGAACAATCGCACAAAGTCATCTTCGCCAAAGCCCCCAGACTACCACAATCGCCTTCAACCGATATCCAAGATCGCTACCCTCGTTCCAAAATCAAAATACCGGATTCCCGGTAGGCGCTTCACTATTTTGACAACGCGAGTCCCCAATCGTGCCTTTCCATGCCTGGGGTGCAACGGGCAATCGCCGGCCCGATCCGCTACGCCGGCTCGGCGACCACCTCCACGTGCGTGTACCCGTCGAGATGGCAAGTCACCAGCTCCCCATCGGACTTGCGGATCGTCAGGCGGTCCAGCCAAAGACGATCATCCTTGGCATGAGCAAACCACGAACCTGTCTTCTGTTGTTCGAAGCGAACCACCTCCCCCCGGATCCGGGTCGTCCAGACCTCATCGCGCTGAGGAATCTGCTGGATGATGATCACCCGCTGACCGGGGGTGAACCGGTCGGCCGGTGGTAGTGCAGAGGTGCTGGGCATGGAGGAAAGTTCCCGCGATGGCGGCGGGAGGGCAATCGCCACCGCCACCACGGGACAGTCTAGCCTTAAATCGTCAGTTTCGCCTCGGACCGAATCGCTCCAACCGTCCCCCCAGCCCCGCAAGCCCCAGCAACAGCAGCGCGCCCGCCCCAGGCTCGGGGATCGACCCCCCCGCGGACGCCAGCTCGACCTCAAAGGGATTGACATCGAACGCATCGAGGCTTGCATCCCCGTTGATGTCGCCCAGCGCAATCGGGTCCAGCCCCGGAAACGCCGCCGTGTAGGCATCCAGATCCGCCAGCGCCAGCTCAAACGGCGCCACATCGAATGCATCCAGCACCCCGTCCCCGTTCATGTCGCCCAGGACGATGGGGATCTCGAACACGATCGTCAGCTTCGGCCGATTCGCCTCCGTCGCGTGGTCCTTCGAGTCGAAACGCTTGGCCGTCGTCGCGGAAAACTCGTTGCCGATCAGAATCCACCCAAAGTTGCTCGAGGGATCCCCCAGCCACGCCGTGATGTCCGCCAGCAGCCGGTCGCCTCCCCAGGTGTAGAACCCCGTGCCTCCCACGCTCGTCGTCGCGCTGGGGATCCCCGCGAAGTCCCCCCCGTCCATCTGCCAGGAAAACGTGTCGAAGAACCGGTGCTCCCACGTCGCATCACCGCTTTGCGCGGCGATCCCCTGGCCCGAAGTGATGTCGTTCTTCGACTCCCCTTCGCCCCAGCTCGCGTCCGCCCGATGCAGCGAAACATCCGTCGGTCCCGCGATTGTCATCGACATCCGCAATTGCAGCGAAACGCTCTGGATCACCGCCCCCTCCGGAACCGCCGACGCGACGTCAAAATGGAGCAGGGCCCTGCGGCTGTCGTTCCCCGCCGTATTCCCCGCGAAGATATAGCTGCCCTTGCCGTTGCTCCGAAGATCCCCGTTGAACAGCGGCTCTTCATAGATCGTGTTGTCCATGGTCGGCGCGATCGACACCATCGCGCCGTCCGCCGAGCTGATCGCCGTGGTCATCACGCCCGTGAGCGTCATCGCGGCAACGCCAAAGGGTCCAAGCCTTCGCCTTCTCATCGTATTCGCTCCTGGTGCTGATCCAACCCGCCGACGCTCAACCTCCACCGGATCTCCCTCCGCCCCGAACGCGGGGTCGGAGGGCGAACCTCCACGCGCAAACGAACGGCGCGCGGCCATCGTCCGCCTGATGATCCATGTCACGGACCGTCGCCCCCATTGCAGCCCGCCTGCTCAGCCCCGCGGCCGGTTCTTCACCAGGTCATCCACCACCGACGGATCCGCAAGGGTCGAGATGTCGCCCACCGCGTCAAGCTCGTTCTCCGCGATCTTCCGCAGGATCCGACGCATGATCTTGCCCGATCTTGTCTTGGGCAGCCCCGGCGCCCACTGGATCACATCCGGCGTCGCGATCGGCCCGATCTCGTGCCGCACGTGCTGGACGAGCTCCTTTTTCAGCTCATCCTTGTATTCATACCCCGTCTTGAGCGTCACATAAGCATAGATGCCCTGCCCCTTGATGTCGTGCGGGAAACCCACCACCGCCGCCTCCGCCACCGCCGGGTGTGAAACCAGCGCGCTCTCCACCTCCGCCGTCCCCAGACGGTGGCCGGAAATGTTCATCACGTCATCCACCCGACCCAGCAGCCAGTAATCCCCGTCCATGTCCTGACGGCAACCATCCCCTGTGAAGTACAGCCCCTTGTACGCGCTGAAGTACGTCTGCACGAAGCGGTCGTGGTCCCCCCACGTCGTGCGCATGATCCCAGGCCAGGCGCTCTTGATGCAGAGCTTCCCGCTCTCGCCCCGCTTCACCTCGTTCCCGTGGTCATCCACGATGATCGGCTCGACGCCGAAAAACGGCCGCCCGGCGCTCCCGGGCTTGAGCGTGTGCGCCCCCGGAAGCGGACAGATCATGAATCCGCCCGTCTCCGTCTGCCACCACGTGTCGATCACCGGGCAGCGGCCGTGCCCGACGTTGTTGTAGTACCACATCCACGCTTCCGGGTTGATCGGCTCTCCGACACTGCCCAGAATCCGCAGGCTCTTGAGGCTCCGCTTCTGCACCGGCGCTTCGCCTTCGCGCATCAGCGCGCGAATGGCCGTTGGCGCCGTGTAGAACTGCGTCACCTGGTACTTGTCGACCACGTCCCAGAACCGCCCCGCATCCGGATACGTCGGGATGCCCTCGAACATGATGCTCGTCGCTCCGTTCGCAAGCGGGCCGTAAACGATGTACGAATGCCCCGTCACCCACCCGATGTCGGCCGTACACCACCAGATGTCCCCATCGTGGTAGTCAAAGGCGTACTTGAACGTTGTCGCCGTCCAGACCATGTACCCCCCGGTCGTGTGCAGCACCCCCTTGGGCTTGCCCGTGGACCCCGACGTGTACAGGATGAACAGCGGATCCTCCGCGTCCACCCACTCCGGCTCGCACTGCGCGGAGGCCTCGTTCACCAGATCGTCCCACCACAGGTCCCGCCCCGGCGTCATCGGCGCCTCGTGCCCCGTGCGCCTGACGACGATGATGTGCTCGATGCTCGGGCACTGCGCCGCCGCCTCATCCGCCTTGGACTTCATCGGAAGGTCGGCCTTGGGCCCGCGCATCGCGGTGTCCTGCGTGATCAGCAGCTTGCACGTTGAATCGTTGATCCGATCCCGCAGCGAATCCGGGCTGAACGCTCCGAACACCACCGAGTGGATCGCCCCGATCCGCGCGCACGCCAGCATCGCGATCGGAAGCTGCGGCACCATCTGAAGGTACATGCACACCCGGTCGCCCTTGGTCACCCCCAGCTTCTTGAGCGCGTTGGCGAACCGGCACACCTGCTCGTGCAGCTCACGATACGTCAGCTTCCCGTCCTCGCCGGGCGTGTTCCCCTCCCACAGAATCGCCGTCTGCTCCCCGCGCGTCTCAAGATGACGATCCAGGCAGTTCACGCACAGGTTCGTCTTCCCCCCCTCGAACCACTTGATGTGGACATCGCCCGTGAAGTCGAAGTTGCGCACCCTGTCCCACTTCGCCTTCCACTCGAACTCCGAGGCGACCTCCCCCCAGAAACGATCCGGATCCTCGATCGACTCGCGGTACATCTTCTCGTATTCCTCGATCGACTTGATGTACGCGCGCTCCACGATGTTCGCCGGCGGAGCGAACTGCCGGGCGCTCTGATTCGCGGCGGCCGACTTCGAGGCGGTTGAACCTGAGACCTGCGTCATGATCGATGCCTCCAGCACGAGAAACATTCGCTCCGAACGGGCAACACCGCACGGCCCCGGACGAGAAAACATTGTAACGGATGGCCGATCCGGGGGGCTGGCCGCGGTACAGGCTCCGCGCCGCCCCAGCGCGCCCAAAAGCCGGGCCCGCACTTTGAATATCGCTAACGCGCCATGATGTCAGACTCGAACGCCCTCAACCCGCGCCTCGGCCGCGTATCGCGCCGCCTCCCCCATCATCGCGATCGCTCCCTCGATCGCCTCGATCGACTCGTACCCGTACGCGATCCGTAGCTGCCGCGCCCCCCGTTCAGCCGCCGCCCTGCTCCCTGCCACGCAGTGTAGGCCCGGCAGATAGAACACCCGCGCCCGCGCCGCGCCGCGCGGCCCATCGATCCCCGAATCCCCCGTCGTCCTGCTCAGATAACGGAAAAACGGCGAGTCCTCATCCGTCAGGATCCCCCGGAACGTCAGATAGAAGTAGAACCCCACCCGCCCCCCGCCGCACGCCTCAAGATGCTCCCCCAGGTGCGCATCGATCGCCGCCCGGACCCGCGCCGCCTTCTCCCGGTAACCCCCTGTCACGCGGGCAAGCTGCTCCTCGATGCAGTGGTCCAGCAGATACGCCGCGATCTCCTGCGACAGCAGCGGCCCGCTGAACCCCACATCGGAAACCCGCTGAATGATCGCGTGAAGAAACGGGCTGTCGCGCCCGATCACATACCCGATGCGCAGCGCCGGCGCCAGCACCTTCGACAGCGTCCCGAACTCATGCGCGATCCCCAACGGATCGAACCTGAGCGCCGACTCGACCGGGGCAACGTCCTGATCGTGGACCAGCAGCTCGTAGGCCGTATCCAGCAGCACCGGCACCCGCCGCCCGAGCCGCTCGCTCAGCGCCGACATCACCCGCATGATCCCCCGCCGGTTTCCCGTGCTCAGCAGCGTACACGTCGGGTTGTTCGCCGTGACCAGGTAAAGAAGCTGAATCTCCCCGGCCCGCCGGCCAAGCGCCTCGATTGTCTCCTCGAGCGCTTCGGGTGATAGACCCTCCGGACCTTCGGGAATGGCGATCACCTCAAACCCCAGCCGCGTCAGCAACTCGGTGTAGATGTAATAAACCGGGTCGGCCGTCAGCGCGATCCCGCGCGGCAGAACGCTCGCCGCCGCCTCCAGCAGGCTCGTCGCTCCGCTCGCGCCGATGACGATCCGCCGCGAAGCCAGGTCCTCCTCCGTCAGCGGCGCGACCGGACGGCGCACGAAAAACCGTTTGAGCGCCGCGATCAGGTGATCGCTCCCCACCGGCCCGCCGTAGTTGAACGCCGCCAGGTGCTCCTGCGGATGGGCGACGATCTCCCCCAGCGCCCGGTGGATCAGCTCGCGGGGAATCGTCTGTTCATTGACATACCCCACCCCCAGATTGACATCCACGCCCGGGCGAAACCCCGCGGCGAACTGACTCATCATCAGGCTCACCTGCGAAGGCCGCCCGGAAGCCCGACCATAGGGAGAAAGGGGGATCTCAAGCATGGTCCCATTGTAGGGTCCGCTACTGCGGACCTCCGAAGAATCCAGAGGATCCCTGCGGGTTCAACCATCTCGCCCCTGCGGCTTCTACCTCCTCCTCCGCATCGCCAACCCCCCCAAACCCAGCAGCATCACCGCCGCCGCGGCCGGTTCCGGAACGAGCATCGGCGCCGACCCCACCTCCCCAGCCTCGATCCCGAACCCGAAGTTCGACCGGAACAGTCCGTAATCCAGCACGTCGATCACCCCATCGCCGTTGAAGTCGCCCATCGCCCAGCCGCCGGAGAGGTTCAGGTGCGTCTTGAGCACCCGGAAATCATCGCCGTCCACGCGGCCGTCAAGGTTCGCATCCCCGTACTGCGTCCCCAGGATCGATTGCACCAGGAAATCCGCATCGAACTGGTCCACCGACATGTCGTTATTCAGGTCGAAGCCCGCATCAGGATTCTCACTGCCGATCGCGGCGAACAATGCATCGATATCCGCCGCGCCGATCGAGAAATCCTGATCGAAGTCCCCGGCCTTGAAAAGAAATCGGTTGATCTGGTCGTCGTAGAACGACAGGTCGCTGATGAAGCTGCGATCGTTGTAGGCCACCTGCCCGGACGTCCCCGTCACCGAGTGCAACAGCCCCGCGAGCTTCCACACCCCTCCCTCCACCACAAAAACCGGCGCGCCCGAATCGCCGGGCGTCGCCTGCGCCTCATGGGCCAGCGCCGTGGGGCCGGGCGAGTTGAACTGCATCGAAAACGCGATCACTTGCCTTCCGAACAGGTTCGGCACCAGCGGATCCCCGCTGTTCGCCACTCCATCAAACACCGCCACAACTTTGTTGTTCCCCCAGAGCTTCAGACGCTCCGTCCCCAGATCGAATGGCGCCGGGCCGAACGGTTCCGTCGTGACCACACCCGTTCCGATGATCGCGATCTCCCGGTTCACCGCCGCCATGTCACCGACGATGGGAAGGGGCGTCAGGTCCAGTTCTACGCCCCCATTCAGCCGCCACAACCGAATGTCGCTCTTGGCTGTCAGCGTCCCGGGAACGTCCGACGGGTTGTTGAGCGACCCCCGATCGCTCCCGGCATCGGCCGGGTTGATCTCCACCGGTGACATCCCGTACTCGATCCCCCCCAGGTTGATCTTGCTCTGCGCGTTGACGTGCGTCGCCGAAAGAACCAGTCCGTTGCCCAGGTAAATCCCCGTCCCGTTGTCCCCCACCTGCCCCACGTTCTCCCAATACGGAAAACCGGTATAGGTCATCTGAAGCGTGAATTCGTCAATGTTTGCAAGCCCCCCCTGGACCACCAGCCCATGCGCCTGACCTCCAGACAGCGCCAACGCGCCCGCCGCCGCCAGCGTCGCTCCCACCCTTAGCCCGCCGTACTGCCGCGCCATATCACCACCTTGTTTCAACGTTTTCCGGCCGCTCCACCCCTTCGTAGCCGCCGCGCCCCTGCCGCCGCCGACCCCACGGAAGCTTACCCCTGACTACCCCCGGAATCAATCACACGCCACAATCCCGGCCATCCCCCTGCGGACTGGACCGCCTGAATCAATCAGAGTGCCCAGCCGACAACCGCCCGGCCGATCGCGCGCGTTGGAGAATCCCCGCCCCAACCCATAAAATAGCCTTACAGACCGCAAAGTCCGCTGATTCCTCCCTCCTTCCCGCCCCGGAGCTTCCCCCCCGAATGAATCGGCCACGCATCTATATGGATAACGCCGCCACCAGCTTCCCCAAGCCTGCGGCCGTCCTCGACGCCATGACCCGCTTCGCCACCGACATCGGCGCAAGCCCCGGCCGCGGCGCCTACGCCCAGGCCAAGGAGGCAGGCCGCCTCATGCATCTCTGCCGCGAACGCATCGCCACCCTCCTCGGCGACCCTGAGCACCCCGAACACATCATCTTCACCCTCAACACCACCGATGCGCTCAACATGGCGATCCGCGGTCTGCTGCGCGAAGACGACCACGCCATCACCACCACGATGGACCACAACTCCGTCCTTCGCCCCTACCACGCCCTCACCGAACAGATCCGCCTGACCACCACCCACGTGAGCGTCGATCCCGCCACCGGCCTGGTCGATCCCGATGACCTCCGCACCGCCATCACCCCGCGCACCAGGCTCATCGCCATCGTCCACGGCTCGAACGTCAGCGGCACTGTTCAGCCAATCGGCGAGATCGGCCGCATCGCCCGCGAGCACGACATCCCCTTCCTCGTCGACGCCGCGCAGACGCTCGGGCACATGCCCCTGAACGTCGAGCGCGAGTGCATCGACCTCCTCGCCTTCCCCGGCCACAAGGGCCTGCTCGGCCCGCTCGGCACCGGCGGGCTGTACATTCGCCCCGGCATCGAGAAGCGCATGCGCACCGTCCGCGAAGGTGGCACAGGCTCGCTCAGCGAGAACGCGCAGCAGCCGGACTTCATGCCCGACCGCTTCGAACCCGGAAGCCACAACGCCATCGGCATCATCGGCCTGTCCGAGGGCGTCGCGTGGATCCTCGATCAGACCGTCGAAAAACTCTGGGCGCACGAACAGGGCCTCATCCGCACGATGATCGAGGGCCTGAGCGATATCCCCGGCCTGCGCTACCTCGGCCCCCAGGGCGTCAAGCACCGCTGCGGCGTCTTCTCGACCATCCTCGAACGCGAAGGCGCACACGAAAACCCCCAGGCGCTGGCCGACCATCTCGAACGCGACTACGGCCTGCTCACCCGCGCCGGGATCCACTGCGCCCCGATGGCCCACGCGACCTTCGGCACCAGCGCGCTCGGCGGCGCGACGCGCCTGAGCTTCGGCCCGTTCCTGACGGTGCAGGACGTCCGCTACGCGACGGATGCGCTGGCCCAGGTGGTGATGGGAAGCAGTGTGAGTGCGTAGGTCCGGCTGTGCCGGACAAATCCCATCGGCGCATCCGTTCCCCCCGACCCCAACGGGGTCGCGGACCGTAGCCACGGGTGGAGCGCGTCAGACGCGAAGCGGCTGACGCGCGCAACCCGTGGATATCGTCGGCGCGTCCGTTCCCCCCGACCCCGACGGGGTCGCGGACCGTAGCCACGGGTGGAGCGCGTCAGACGCGAAGCGGCTGACCGTGCAACCCGTGGATGTCATCGCTCTCCCCTCCATGATTGCCCCGAAGGGGCAAAGGAACTTCGATGCCCGGCACCTTCTCGCAGCTCCTGCTTCACCTCGTATTCTCTACAAAGCAGCGTCAACCGTGGATCACGGACGAGGTGTCCGCTCGCCTTCATCCTTATCTCGGAGGAATCGTGCGCGCGGAAAACGGCGTACCTTATGACATCGGAGGAGCACCGGATCATGTCCATCTCCTGGTACGATGGCGAACGGACGTAAGCGTGTCCGACCTCATGCGCATCGTCAAATCGCGTTCATCCAAGTGGGTTCATGACACGTTCACCGGATTGGACGAGTTCGCATGGCAGGAGGGGTATAGCGCCTTCAGTGTCAGCAAGTCACAGGCGCCAGCCGTCAGCAGGTACATTGCACGCCAGGTGGAGCATCATCGCAGGGTGGATTTCAAGACCGAGTACCTCAATCTCCTCAAGGCGCACGCGATTGACTTTGATGATCGATATGTACTCGACTGATACACGCGTCGATCGCAGCCTTCCACTGCCCCTTCGGGGCAGACAGGGACATTGACTACGAGACCCACGGGTTACGCGGCTTCGCCGCTTCACCCGTGGCTACGCTCCGACGCCCCGTCAGGGCGTTCAGATCAAGTTCGTGCTTTCGCCGCGAATTCACACGTCACATGAGACATTGTCCCCCCCCCCCCCAACGCAAACCCCCCCCGGCCGCGCGGCCGGGGGGGTTTTTCTTCATCCGAAATCTCGCACACCCCCGCGCTCACGCCCGCCGACGCCGCGCCAGCGCCGCCATCCCCAGGGCCAGCAGCGCCGCCGTC